>JACQKJ010000022.1 GCA_016204595.1 Candidatus Komeilibacteria bacterium
ACATATAGTGTGCTATACTACCCTTATACCACTATATCTAGTGTTCTCTGACTTGCCCACCTAATGGAAAAAGCCCCGTAAATACGGGGCGTGTCAAAAAAGCGGCAACCCGCCATAGCTTTCCGGAGGTCCAACGTAGCTTTAGCGAAGTTGGAAGCGACGGCGGGTTGTGTTCTGGAGGCACACGACGGTCTCGCAATATCCGTTCTAGAGTTTTGTGCGGTCAAAAAAGCCTTAAAAAGGGTAAAACCAAAAACCATGCTCACCACCATCATTAAGCGTAACGGCCAGACCGAGACGTTCGACCCGGATAAGCTCTTGAATTCCCTCAAATTCATCATACAGCAGCTCCACCTCAAGGATAACCCCATTTCTCTGCGGGTCTACAAAGCTGCGATGGAAAAACTCGAGGCAGAACGGCCGAACCGTGAGATGGCAACCAGCGAAGAGATACGGACAGCCATCACCATGGTGCTGGTAGAGAGCAATTTGAAAACTATTGCGGAATTCTACTCGGATCATAAAGGTAAGAAACTGCCTATGTCCGCAAAAAAGCAAAATTACGTCGGACAGCCCATCAAAGCCATCAATCCCGGGCTCAAGATACCGAGACATTGGACAAAAGAGGGTCAGAATGTCTTTAGTATGTTCGTCTATGAGAAGCGGACGTCCATTATACGCGATCCTGACGGTAAAGTTATCGCAGAGATCAAGGATGTCGAGGTGCCGACCTTCTGGACACAGGTCGCGACAGACATATTAGCCCAGAAATACCTTCGCAAAGCAGGCGTCCCGCAATTTGACGCGGGCGGCAACGCCATCGTGGACGAATTCGGCGATCCAGTCTTAGGTCCCGAGACCTCTATAAGGCAAGTTTCACACCGTTTGGCCGGCTGCTGGCGCGATTGGGGCGAACGATACGGTTATTTTTACTCTCAGGCAGACGCGCAGGCGTATGAGGACGAGATGACCTACACGCTCATCCGGCAACTGGGCGCTCCCAACTCCCCGCAATGGTTTAACACCGGCCTTGCGTACGCCTATGGCATCAAAGGCTCTCCGCAGGGACATTATCTGGTAAATCCCGACACCGGCGTTTTGGAGCAGGGGCCTGATGCCTACACGCATCCGCAGCCGCACGCATGCTTCATTCAATCCGTTTCCGATGACCTCGTGAATGAAGGCGGCATTTTTGATCTGGTGACGCGCGAAGCTAGGCTTTTCAAATACGGTTCGGGCACCGGTTCCAACTTCTCGACCTTGCGCTCGGGCGGCGAGAAGCTGTCCGGCGGCGGCAGATCGTCGGGCATGATGTCTTTTTTGCGTATCTTCGACCGGGCTGCCGGTGCCATCAAATCAGGCGGCACCACGCGCCGCGCCGCAAAGATGGTCGTCGTCGACATCAATCATCCTGACGCGCCCGAATTCATCAGCTGGAAAATGCGCGAAGAGCAGAAAGTCGCGGCTCTTATTTCCGGATCATGGAACACGCACCATTTCCTCAACAAGATCATGTCGGTCGCGGTCAAAGAAAAGACGACCGACTTCAGCGGAAATGAAACGCTCCGCGAAGCGGTCCAGCAGGCGCTCAAGAGAAAGATCCCGTTAAGTTTCATCATCCGCGCTCTCGACCTCGTGAAACAGGGATACGAATCCATGGACCTCGCGGTATTCAACACGCACTTCGAGGGCGAGGCCTACACTACCGTGTCCGGACAGAACTCGAACAATTCGGTGCGCGTGACGAACGAATTCATGAAAGCCGTCGACAAAGACCAGGACTGGAACCTCATTTATCGCACGACGAATGAGATCGCGCGTACCCTGCCTGCGCGCTCGCTCTGGAACGACATTAACTACGCCGCATGGTCATCGGCTGATCCGGGCCTGCAGTTCCACACCACCGCGAACGACTGGCACACCTGTCCGCAAGATGGGGCTATCACCGCGTCAAATCCCTGCTCCGAATACATGTTTCTCGACGATACGGCCTGCAATCTCGCTTCCATCAATCTGGCGCACTTTCTGGATGACGATGCGCGTTTCGATACCGAGGCATTCCGTCATGCCGTACGACTATGGACGATAACGCTTGAAATTTCAGTTTTGATGGCGCAGTTCCCGGGCCGCGAGATCGCCTGGCGGAGCTACTTATACCGCACCCTTGGTTTAGGCTATGCGAACTTGGGCACCATTCTCATGACCATGGGCATTCCGTATGATTCGGAAGAAGGCCGCACTATCGCGGCTGCCATCACGGCCATCATGGGCGGCCAGTCATATGAGACCTCTGCGGAGTTAGCACAGGTCGTCGGACCCTTCCCCCGCTATGCGAACAATAAAGAAGACATGCTTCGCGTCATGCGCAACCACCGCCGCGTCGCCTACAACGCTCCGGCTTCGGAATACGAGAATATAGACATCAAACCCATCGGCCTCAATCCTACCTATACTCCCGATTATCTGCTCACCGAAGCGCGGGCCGCCTGGGATGAGGCATTATCCATGGGCGAGAAATACGGCTACCGCAATGCGCAGACAACGCTCATTGCACCGACCGGCACCATCGGCCTGGTCATGGACTGCGACACCACCGGCGTGGAGCCTGACTTCGCCATCGTGAAATTCAAGAAGCTCGCGGGCGGCGGCTATCTCAAGATCATCAACCGCAACCTGCCCAAAGCTTTGAAGCGCCTCGGGTACACGGACCAGCAGATCGAGCGTATCGAAAAGTACGCGCTCGGCTACGGTACCTTGAAAGGCGCTCCGAACATAAATCCCGACTCACTTATTGCCAAAGGGTTCACCATGGAAGAAATCGAGAAGCTCGACCAGGAAGTTTCCAAATCGTTCGACATACAGTTCGCCTTCAACACCACGACCGTGACGCCGGATACCCTGAAGCGCGCGGGTGTTACCGACGAACAGCTCGCCGCACAGAACCTGAACGTGCTGCAGGCGTTGGGCTTCTCCAAAGAAGAGATCAAGGAAGCAAACCTCTACGTGACCGGTACCATGACCATCGAGGGCGCGCCGGACCTCAAAGAAGAGCACTATCCCATCTTCGACTGCGCGAACAAGTGCGGTGCCTTAGGCAAACGCTACATCGCCTACAAAGCGCACGTCGCCATGATGGGCGCTGTCCAGCCCTTCCTCTGCGGCGCTATTTCCAAGACCATCAACATGCCAAAGAGTGCCAGTATCGAAGAGGTTGCCGAAGTGCATTGGACCAGCTGGAAGTACGGGCTCAAAGCAGTGGCGCTCTATCGCGACGGGTCAAAGCTTTCCCAGCCGCTTAATTCCGTGACTGATGATGAGTCAATTCTCGGCTTGACCGAAGATGATGATGTTGATGAGGATATATCAGCAAAAAATTATAGCGACGCGATCGCGCGTAAACTTCTGAAACAGGACCTGCCGACCCAGCGTTATGGATTCATCCAGGAAGCGCGCGTCGGCGGACACAAGATCTACCTGCGCACCGGAGAGTATCCTGACGGACGCCTGGGCGAGATATTCATCGATATGTACAAGGAAGGCGCGGCGTACCGCTCGCTCGTGAACTGCTTCGCCATCGCCATCTCGAAAGGATTGCAATATGGCGTACCGCTCGAGGAATTCGTGGACACCTTCACTTACACGCGTTTCGATCCTGCCGGTGTGGTGGAAGGCCATGCCAACGTCAAGATGGCAACCTCGCTTCTCGATTACATCTTCCGTGTCCTCGGCTACGAATACCTGGGCCGTAATGATTTAGTCCAGATCAAGGAAGGGACTCCGCGCATAGAACAGCAAAAGGCGTACTACATGGGTCAGGCAACACTGCCCATGGGCAGCAAGGAGGCCGGTGATTACGCAGGTCCGGCTTTGACCAAAGCAATGAAAATTTCCAAGCCGATCGGCGATGCGGACAAACGCAGCGACGCCATACGCCAGGGCTTTACCGGCGACCAATGCGCAGCGTGTGGGAGCATCAAGATGAAACGCAATGGAAGTTGTCTGCTCTGCATGGATTGTGGAGAAACGACTGGCTGCAGCTAGCAGACAGTTGTTTCGACATCCCGCCATCGGCGGGGCGGAGAGACGACTGGGTGTAGTTAAATAAGCATCTAAACGTACAAAAGCAATTAATTGAGGGTATTCTAGCGATACCGATTATTATTGAGTGCAAAAAATGTATCAATATATAGCCTATCTAAGTGTAACTTGGTGGAGTATAATAGCTTTCATCTTTATTGGCTTCTTCATTCTCAGGTTTGGAATGATTTCATACGGAGCTTCACGTCAAAAAATTCAAACTCTAGGGGGACTAGTACTAACAGCAGCTTTCATTCTAATGTTTGCATTACACGGCTGGAGAGCTGGATTTGCCTCAATCATCTTATTTTGGGTCCCCATAACTCCCTTGGTTGAGGTACTGATTGAAAAAATAAAAAAATCATTGTATGGAGAAATGCGTAAACACCATGAGAGACTAGCAAAGGAATTTAACTCGACTCCTGAATTGGTTGAAAGGGAAATCTATGAATCTCTAGACAATCCCCGTCAGACAGAAGACATTGTAGAGCGGTATGCAAAAAAATGGGATGTAAAAAAATCTTATAGCCGTCAAGAAATGCAAGATGAGTTCGAGAAACACCAAAACAAAACCCCATGATGAGTAGGGCCTATATAATCATAATCAGGTATGGATAAACCAAAAAAATTTGATGAGCCATTTGTAAGAATGCACAAGGAAAAAATAGCATTCGATGCGCTTGAAAATGCAAACGCCCTGATGAATGAAGCCCAACTACTCATAAGTCGTAAATTTTATGCGCGCGCTGCCTTTCTGTGCATAACATCTTTAGAAGAGCTAGCCAAAGTTGTTGTGTTGTCTGAAAAAAAAATTAATACAAAACTGCTAAAGTCTCTAATAAGACACGAATTGAAAGCCCCTATTATAATGGATTTAGTGCAAGAATTGCTCCTATATGAGACCTCTATATTTGTGGGCGAGGAGCAAAAGCAGCGCATGATCGATCGACTACCAAAAATGAGAGAAGATACTTTATATACGCGCTTAAAGGAAACCAAAAAGAACTCCTTCAGACCGAATAATTTATATTGGAAGAAGCGCGCTCTCAACCTTTACGGATATCTCGCGAATCTTAGTTGCACGGGAGAATCGGAAGCTTCAGACTTTTGCTTCTGTGCTAGTG
>JACQKJ010000033.1 GCA_016204595.1 Candidatus Komeilibacteria bacterium
GTTCTCCACCCTTGAGAAATGGGCAAAGGTGCTCGGAGTGAAAATCAGGGAGTTGTTCGAGGAGTGACTCCACCCCGCAGTAATTTCATTATACAGACTCACTGCTGTCCGGTTCGGAGCGTAGCATAAAAATAGAAAAAGCCTGAAAACCTAGGGTAGAAAGCGGTTATCTCGACACGTTTTCATTCCCGGAGGATTTCAAGCTTTGGCGCAATCTACTGTATTTTCACAATTCATCAAACTCATTCCTCGGCCCCATTTTCAAGAGCTCGTCGCCCGGCACAACGGCGACGCCCGCGTTCGATCGCTCAATTGCTGGACCTGGTTCGGCGCGCTTCTGTTCAGCCAGATGACCGGGCACGATTCAATTCGCGCCATCGAGCGCGTCTTCGCGCATCAAGACGGCGAAGCCCAGCGGCTCGGATTCGGGCCAGTAAGGCGAAGCACCCTTGCCGATGCCAACCGGACACGTCCGCTTGAGATCCTGGAATAACTCTACGCCTATAGCCTGAGTCGCGCTCAAACAGTGGCACCGAAGAAAAGCGGCTTTCGCTTTCACGGACCCGTGTTCGCTCTTGACTCTACGACCATCGAGCTTTGTCTGAACCTCTCACCGTGGGCCGTATTCCGGCGCGCCAAAGGCGCGGTAAAACTGCATACCGCGATCGACATTGCCGGAAACCTTCCTCAGTTTGCGGTGATCACTGATGGAAAGACGCATGATATTCGCGCCGCGCGCGAGAACCTCTGGTTTGAACCGGGAGCAACCGTGGTCTTCGATAAAGCGTACATCGACTACGAGTGGCTGAATGCACTCAACGCGAGCGGCGTATGGTTCGTGACCCGAATGAAAACCAACTGCCAGTACACAATCTTGGAGCGCGACGACCATGACCGGACACGAGGACTACGTGCTGATCAAACGATTCGCCTCAAATCGCTCAAGGGTGCGCTCTATCGGGGAAAGCTCAGGCGTGTAAGCTTCCGCGACCCGGACACGGGAAAGTGGCTCGTGTTTCTAACCAACCGCTTCGACCTGTCGGCCAAGACCATCTGCGATCTCTATAAGGCGCGTTGGAAAATCGAACTTTTCTTCAAAACGATGAAGCAGAATCTGAAGATCAAAAAATTCCTCGGAACGAGCGCCCAGAGCGTAAAGGCCCAGATTCTTGTGGCGCTGATTGCCTATCTACTCGTGCATGTCATCCGAGGTCACTGTTCTTCCGAGTTTGGCGAATAAGGATTTTTGTTAAAAATGTTCAGACGAGGTTCTTCGTCGAGTCGATCGATTAAAGCTTCAGCCCAAGAAGAGTAGCGCACACATCCTGGCGTTATCCAGACACCCTGAGCGTAATCAAAGTAGCAGCCTCGAACAGGGTGACCAGGTTTACAAGGTGGAGGACGGTCGAATTGAACATTGCTGGAACCCAATGCCACTTGGTTGAAGATACAACCAGGAAAACAGGAAGACATGCTTATGAGAACGAGCAGTGTGCGCATGCTGGACTACTTAAGGTCGGGGAGAAATTGGAACATTAATGGCATCTTTTTGGGGTCATAAGGTGTAGTCTTATTCCCTTCGATAAGTCTGTTTACATCGACATAATCGACATAAGGCTCTTTTTCATAGGGATTGTATGGCGACTCTATAAGCCATTTTTTGTAAATCGGATCGGCCAGGGCCTCATTCCATGAAGCATAGCGCTCGCATGTCGGCGCTGTCATTATTTGTACCCCGAGCACGTAGTCAAAAAAGCAACGACTGGGACGATAAGTTCCGGGTTTACATGGAGGCGGATCTCTATGCGAGGTTTCTGCTTTCTCAGAATCGGTGCATCCAACAACAAGCACCAATGCGATCAAAACTGAAAATATAACTTTCATGCCTGACTCCTTATGGTTTCAGTATCAACGCCTAGTTTGACATCTGAGGACGCCTGCTTTCCCGATGAGCCACAGGTGTTCCTGTCTGGTGCGGCTTGCGAGTCTACCCATAAATATTGAATGACCTCGCATGACACGAGCTTTGGCTAACCTGAAATCATTGACGGAGGCGTA
>JACQKJ010000024.1 GCA_016204595.1 Candidatus Komeilibacteria bacterium
CGCATGCTCCGGTCACTTCTGTGACCGCGACCTGCTTCTAACGGGATGAACCTCGCAGGACAGATCGAGGAGGTTTTGAAACTCGCTGCCGAGACCGGAGACCGGTGCATCGTGATGTCAGAACATCGAGATCCCTTCGTGATCATGGGGTTGCCGCAATACCGCGAGCTTCTGAAAACGGCCGCAGGCAAGGAACATATCGCCTCCATGACCGAGTCTGAGCTGCTCGATAAGATCAATCAGGATATTGCCGAATGGCGCGAATCACGGCAGGAGGAGCTTTCGGAGTATGATATAGCGCAGTTCCGGGTTGACCCCGTTAGAGGGCAACTCTCTAACGGGGTTGACCCGGGCGGTTCTGCAGCCCCGAACCCTCCGCGCGCCCGTAAAACGCAGGATGCGCATGTCCGGAAGGCCTTAGAGATGCATATACCGAATTTGCCCATTGTGGAGGATGAGGGCGAAGCCAAGCCAGAATATCATCTGGAGCCGCTCGAGTAATAATGTGCTAAGGTAAGCTAAAAGTCTTAGAAAACAGAATCAGGCCCATTATGGCTTGCAAAAAAAAAGAAACGTGCTATAATCGCTATGCTTTAAAAACCCTCATAGTACAAAAAGAGGGAGAAATTTTAAGAAATAACATTAATTAATAACGGCAACTGGTTACAAAGACTTATAATCCGCCGAAGCCTTGGCGAAGGCGGACAAGGTCGTTGCTCGTAAGGAGTTAGTATTCTATGGCAGAAGTATTCGTTCGTTCCAAGCCGCACGTCAACATCGGCACCATTGGCCACGTTGATCATGGCAAGACGACCCTGACCGCCGCTATTCTGAAAGTCATGAAAGCTGCGGGCAACAAGGCGCAGGAAAAGAACGTCGACCAGATCGACGCAGCGCCTGAAGAGCGTGAACGCGGCATTACGATCGCGACCGCGCATGTTGAGTATGAAACCAAGAAGCGTCACTATGCCCACGTTGACTGTCCGGGACACGCGGATTATGTGAAGAACATGATTACCGGTGCCGCCCAGATGGACGGTGCTATTTTGGTTGTTTCGGCAACTGATGGCCCTATGCCTCAGACCCGTGAGCACATTTTGCTCGCCCGTCAGGTCGGTGTGCCGTACATTGTTGTGTTCTTGAACAAAGTCGACCAGGTCAATGACCCCGAACTCATAGATCTCGTGGAAGAGGAAGTACGTGATCTTTTGAAGAAATACGAATTTCCCGGCGACGCCACGCCGATCATCCGCGGTTCCGCTCTCAAAGCCCTTGAGAATCCGACTGGTGAAGACGCCAAGTCGGTTCTTGAGCTCATGGATAAGATCGATGAGTACATTCCCGAGCCCAAGCGCGATGTCGAGCATCCGTTCCTGATGCCGATTGAGGACATCTTCTCGATCGAAGGGCGCGGCACGGTCGTGACCGGACGCGTCGAGCGCGGTATCGTCAAATTGAACGATGAAGTTGAAATTGTCGGTATCCACGACACGCAGAAGACGATCGTGACCGGTATTGAAATGTTCAACAAGCAACTGAACGAAGGACGAGCCGGAGACAACGCCGGTATTCTGCTCCGCGGCACCAAGAAAGATGAAGTTGAGCGCGGACAGGTCCTCGCAAAGCCGGGTACGATTACCCCGCATACGGAATTCACCGGTGAGATCTACATTCTAAGCAAAGAGGAAGGCGGGCGCCACACCCCGTTCTTCAAGGGGTATAAGCCGCAGTTCTATATCCGCACAACGGATGTAACGGGCGAAGTGTTCCTGCCGGAAGGCTCAGAAATGGTCATGCCTGGTGATACGGTAACCTTGAACGTCAAGCTGATCGCTCCGGTCGCTTTGGAAGAGAAACAGCGGTTTGCTATCCGCGAAGGCGGTAAGACCGTTGGCGCAGGAGTCGTCACAAAAATCATTAAGTAATTCGGCCATCCAGCCCCAGTTCGCCAGGGCGAACTGGGGCTGGATGCAGTGTTTGAAGAAACGCATGGCAGAAAAAAAGAAAACAGATCAGCCTGAACAGTCGCGTCTTCGCATCAAGATCAAGGCCTATGACCATAAGATCATAGACCAGTCGGTGAAAACGATCATTGACACGGTGCTGCGAAGCGGGGCGACGGTGGTGGGCCCGGTGCCGCTGCCGGTCGAGAAGACGAAATATACGGTATTGCGATCCACGTTCGTGCATAAAAATGCACGGGACCAGTATGAAATGCGGGTGCACAAGCGGCTGATAGACATTCTGGAGCCTTCACCAAAAACGATCGACGCACTGACCAACCTGAATTTACCTGCAGGCGTGGACGTAGAAATAAAAATGTAACATAAAAAGAAGACGACCCGGCGTTCCCGGATCTCGATACTCTAACCGTCGAGTCCGCCAGCTAGCGGATGATGAAGTGGATATCAGAAACGGAGACGCGATAAGGAGCATATACAAAACATCGGCATCTGCAATGAGTCGTTGTGCGACCGGAAGCGGTCGCGCGAGGAGCGAATAGAAGCCATGATTGTGTCCTTGCGAGCGCCGTGCGGCGCCGGTGCTGGTCGTAAAGATAGAATCATGGTTTTTAACTTGCGAGTATAACGAAGACGACAGTGAAATTCATTCTTGGTAAAAAATTGCAAATGACTCAGCGGTTCAACGACACAGGCGTTGTGCCGGTGACTGTCGTGTCCGCAGGCCCGTGCACCGTTACGTATGTGAAAGGAGAGAAGGACGGGTATCGGGCCATACAGATCGGCTTTGAGACCTCGCGCAAGAAGCTCACCAAGTCACTCGAAGGCCACTTGAAAGACCTGGCGCATTTCAAATTTTTGGGAGAATTCAGAACTGACGCCGAAGCCAAGCGGGGACAGATGCTTTCGGTCGGCATGTTCAAGCCCGGAGACACGGTGCAGGTGACGGGTGTTTCAAAAGGAAAAGGATTTCAAGGAGTGGTGAAGCGGCATCATTTCAGCGGATCGCCAAAAACGCACGGGCACAAAGATCAGCTGCGGATGCCGGGCAGTATCGGCGCGACCGAACCGAAGCATGTGCTTCGGGGTACCCGCATGGGCGGACACCTGGGAGCGGATCAGGTAACGGTCAAGAATCTGGAGGTCGTGGAAGTTGATGAAGCGAAGAATTTATTGTATCTGAAGGGCGCGGTGCCTGGCGCGTATCACGCGGTTCTGGCTATCAGCGGAGAAGGCGAAGCTGTCTTTGGGGAGCCTGCAGCAGGGCCGGCAGCGAATGAGGAGAACAAGGCGGATGTGACAACCGGGCATGAAGCGCAGGAAATAAAACCCGAGGCGGCTCCAGAAAGCCTTGACGCCACCGAAACGGTGCCCGCCGCAGCCGCTGAGCAGGTACGTGTAGAAAAGAAAGAGGACAAGAAATAACGATGGCAGACAGAGCAGTACCAGTGTACGGTGAAGCAGGAGAAAAGGTAGGCACGCAGAAATTGAACGCGGCCGTCTTCGGCGTACCATTCAAGGACCCGGTCGTGCATCAGGCAGTGACCGCTCAGATGGCGAATCGCAGACAGGTCCTCGCGCATACGAAAGGCAGAGGCGATGTGCGCGGCGGCGGCAAGAAGCCGTGGAAACAGAAAGGTACCGGACGAGCGCGCCACGGATCTACCAGATCTCCGTTGTGGGTAGGCGGCGGCATCACCTTTGGCCCGACCAAGGAGCGCAATTTTGGCATAAAAATAAATAAGCAGGTTCGCAAGCAGGCGCTGCGGATGGTTTTGAGCGACAAAGCGGCGAGCGACCGGCTTGTCGTCATTTCAGACTGGATTGCCACCGAGGGCAAGGCGAAAAAACTGGCGGCATTTTTGAAAGCACTCCCCGTCAGCGGCAAAAAAATGATGTTGGTGACCGAACCAGCCGATGCATCGGTCATACGCGCAGCGAAAAATCTTGCGAAGGCGATAACTATCAACGTCGGAAGCCTGAATGTGGTGGATGTGATGAAATATGAATATTTGGTGGTGCCGAAAAAATTGATCGCGACAATCGATAAAAGATACGGAGCATAGTATGAGTTTATTCGACCGATTTAAAAAAGAAAAAAAACACGCGGCGCCTGCTCATAAGCAGAAAGAAAAGGAGCCGGCGACATTGACCGTGCGCCAGGAGCAGGAAGCTGCCCGGAAGGTGA
Source organism: Candidatus Komeilibacteria bacterium (assembly GCA_016204595.1). Taxonomy (GTDB): domain Bacteria; phylum Patescibacteriota; class Patescibacteriia; order UBA1558; family 2-01-FULL-52-15; genus JACQKJ01. The sequence continues at coordinate 4,150 of JACQKJ010000024.1, forward strand.
GCGTCACAAAGCTAAAAAAGTTCGCGACGGGCATCGTCGCGCAGCGGATACTCCTGAAGCCGATCGTTTCTGAAAAATCCGCGCATCTGCACACGCTTCGCCAATATGTATTCAAGGTGTCGCCGCAGGCGAACAAGATCTCGGTCAAAAAAGCGATCTACGAAGCATATCATGAGGAACCGGCTTCAGTCCGCATTATCCGGGTGCAGGGCAAGCGCGTGGTGCGCGGTACGGTTCGCGGACAGCGCAGCTCGTATAAGAAAGCGATCGTGATGATGCCCAAGGGCGTGACGCTGCCGATCTACGAAGGAGTGTAAACCTATGGCACGACTTGTTATCTACAGACCAATTACTTCCGGCTTGCGCCACGCAAGCGTCATTAGGGATGCGGAACTCCACAAGGGTAATGCACATAAATCGCTTCGCACCATCAAAAAGCGCCAAGGCGGAAGGAATGCGCAGGGCAAGATTACGGTACGCCACAAGGGAGGCGGTGCAAAACGTTTTATTCGTATCATCGATTTCAAACGGGATAAGTATAATATTCCTGCGAAGGTTGTTTCGGTGGAGTACGATCCGAACCGCAATGCGCGCATCGCCCTGCTTAACTATCGCGACGGTGAGAAGCGCTATATCGTAGCGCCGCAGGGCATCACGGTGGGCACTGAGCTTGTCTCATCCGACAGTATTGCCGAGATCAAAACAGGCAATCATTTGAAACTGAAAAATATACCGACCGGTATGGCGGTATACAATGTTGAATTAACACCCGGACGAGGCGGTCAGATCTGCAGATCTGCAGGAAATTATGCCACCCTGAATTCCCTTGATAGCGGACGGGCGCTACTGAAAATGCCGTCAGGTGAAATACGGACCGTATCCGAGGAGTGTATGGCGACCGTTGGCATGGCGTCCAACCCGGAACATCGTAACATCCGCTGGGGTAAAGCAGGGCGTATGCGGCACCGAGGCATCAAACCGACCGTTCGCGGTAAAGTCATGAATCCGGTTGATCATCCGCACGGCGGAGGCGAAGGCAAGCATCCGATCGGATTGAAACACCCGAAGACCTACACAGGTAAGATCGCCATGGGCGTCAAGACGCGCAGGCAGCGGAAATATTCGAATGCATCCATTATCAACCGCCGTAAGGGCAGGAACACGTAATACACAGTGAGAATTCTATGTCACGAAGCTTAAAAAAAGGACCATTCGTAGACCATCGGCTTATCAGCAAGCTGAGCAAGATACAGCCGGACAGCAAGACCGTTATCAAGACATGGTCGCGTAATTGCACGATCGTGCCTGAGATGGTAGGGTTCACGTTCGGCGTACACAATGGCAGGTCACATACCCCGGTTTTCGTGGTGGAAAACATGGTCGGTCATAAGCTTGGGGAATTCGCCCCGACCCGAAAATTTGTTGTTCATGGCGGCAAGATGGCGAAATCGCAGGCAGAATCGGCAGCGCCCGCACCGCAACCTGCTGCACCAACGAAGTAATCATGGTCGAGATCAAAGCACAATTGAGACACTTGCGCATGTCACCCAAAAAGGTGCGTCTTGTTGCTGGCGCCATCAAAGGTTTGTCTGCGGAGGACGCGTTGGCTCGTCTGCAGTTCATTCACAAAGCTCCCTCGCCCATTCTTGCGAAATTAGTGCGCTCGGCGCTCGCGAACGCGCGGCACAACAACAATCTGACCGACGATCTCATGATGGTGAAGAGTATTATCGTGGAAGAGGGCGTAGCGCTGAAACGCTGGAAACCGGCGGCATTCGGTTCGGCCCATCCGTATAAGAAACGTGCAAGCCATGTGAGGCTGGTACTGGGATTGAAAGCGGGCGCGAAACTGCCGAAAGGCATTGTTGAGTCGTCGGCAGCCGCTGTGAAAGATGCATCGAACGTGCCGGCTGAGAAAGATGCAAAACAGGATGCAAAAAAAGAACCGAAGCTTACAGAGAAGAAACCGGCGCGTACACCACTGCTGAGGCGATCCGCGAAGAAACCGGTGGCGGAAAAGAAAAAAGCTAACGAATAACTATGGGACAGAAGGTCAATCCAACGGTATTCCGACTGGGATTAAGTCAGCAATGGCGGTCCCGCTGGTTTAGCGACAAAGGCTACGCGCAGATGCTCAGGCAGGATGTGAACGTGCGCAAATTTTTGATGGGCAAACTGAAGGACGCGGGAATCGACCGTATCGACATCGAACGTTTCCGCGGTGAGTTCGTCGTTACGATCATTGCCGCAAAACCCGGCATCATCATCGGCCGCGGCGGCACGGGAATAGAAGATTTAAAAAAGGAGATTCAGAAGAAATTTTTGAAAGGAGCGACATCGCTCAAGGTTAACATTCAGGAAGTGGACAATCCGAATTTATCTGCAGGAGCGGTACTTCAGATCTGCATTTCTGATCTGGAAAAACGTATCCCTTTCAGACGCATCATGAAGCAGAATATCGATAAGGTCCTGAAGGCCGGAGCCCAAGGCGTGAAAATAAGGGTGTCAGGACGATTGAACGGAGCGGAGATCGCACGCCGGGAAACATTGACGCAGGGCAAGATACCGTTGCATACCTTGCGAGGTAATATACAGTATGCACGAGGCGCAGCGCGCACAACCTACGGAGCTATTGGCGTGAAGGTGTGGATCTACCGGGGTTTATATTTTGCCGAACAGCCATCAGAAAATGCCGTGCAGAAACCGGCTCCGAGAATGATGCGCAGAGCCTCGATTACGAAGCAAAAATAACACGATATGCTCGCGCCAAAGAAAGTAAAATTCAGAAAATCACAGCGCTCCGACCAGATCAAGGGTATCGCCAGCCGTATGAACGAAGTAAGCTTCGGGCAGTACGGTTTGAAATCGATGTCCGCGTCATGGGTGACGTCGCGGCAGATTGAAGCCGCGCGCCGAGCGATGACCCGTTTTATCGCCCGCGGCGGTCGCGTATGGATCCGCATTTTTCCGGATAAATCCATCACCACCAAAGGGAATGAGATGCCGATGGGCAAAGGCAAGGGTGCTGTTGATCATTATGTTGCTGTCGTCAAACCCGGTACGGTCCTTTTTGAAATGAGCGGCGTTGACCGTGCAACTGCGGAAAAAGCGATGGGTCTGGCAAGCTATAAGCTTCCGGTTAAGACAAAGTTCGTCATCAGACATCACTAGTATGAAATTGAAGGAATTACGAGAAACGGAGCAAAAAGTACTGCAAGATCGCCTTGCTGAATTGCGTGAAAAGGAACGATCCATCAAATTCGGATTGGGCAACCGCGAGGTGAAGAATATCAGGGAAGTCCGCGGCGTGAAACGGGAGATCGCTCATATCCTGACAGTTATTTCGGAGCGGCGGCACGCCGGTACTGAGAAAGCTACAAAGGAATAATCCATGGAAAAAACAGCGATCAAGAAAAGAAGGCTCAAAGGAACGGTGACAAGCGCTAAGATGCAAAAGAACGTTGTGGTTCGTGTTGACCGATCCGTGATGCACCCCAAGTACCATAAGGCGCATACTGTCAGTACAAAGTACAAAGCGCATGACGAGAAGGGCCTGTGCCATGAAGGCGATAGGGTGGTCATTGAAGCGTGCCGGCCGATCTCGAAGGACAAGTGCTGGCGAGTCGTCGAACGCAGTGCGAAAGCCGGAAAGGAAACGGAATAACATGGTACAGCATCGTTCAATGCTGCAAGTTGCGGATAATTCCGGCGCGAAGCTCGTGCAGTGCATTCGGGTGCTTGGCGGCTACAAAAAAAGGTATGCCATCATCGGCGATATCGTGACCGTGGTCGTGAAGCATGCTCAGCCGCATGCGCAGGTGAAGAAGAGCGAGATCCATCATGCGGTCGTCGTGCGCCAGCGCAAAGAACTGAGGCGCGCGGACGGTTCATACGTGCGTTTTGATGATAATGCCGTCGTACTGATCGACAAGGCCAATAAGGAACCGAAGGGCACTCGTATTTTCGGACCCATCGCACGCGAATTGCGCAGCAAGGGATTTACCAAGATCATTTCGCTCGCTCCGGAGGTCGTATAATCGCATGAAAACCAGCATCAAACTCAACGATCAGGTGCGCGTCATCGTCGGCAAAGACCGCGGCAAGACCGGCAAGGTCATTCAGGTGCTCCCTGAGGACCATATGGTCGTCGTTGAAGGCGTGAACAAAATGTTCAAGCATATCAGATCGCCGAAACGCGGCGAGAAAGGGCAGCGTATCGAATTCGCCGGCCCCCTGCGGATCGGCAAGGTCATGCTGGTATGCCCGAAATGCGGCAAACCAACGAGAATTACCGTTACGCGCACCGGGAAGAAGCGCAATCGGATCTGCAAAAAATGTAAGATAGCATTTGAATAACGTATATGCATACGTCGAGCATGAAACAGTTGTATATGAAGGAGATCGTACCGCGCTTGAAGAAAGAGCTGGGTATTTCGAATACCTTGGCGGTTCCGCGCGTGACCAAGCTCGTGCTCAACGTAGGCCTTTCGAAAAGCTTGACCGATAAGCGGTATGTCGATTTCGCGGAAAAGACG
>JACQKJ010000023.1 GCA_016204595.1 Candidatus Komeilibacteria bacterium
TACTATTGTTTCTCATGACTAGAGCTCCGGGATATACAACGCGGTCTGCTTATATGCTCCCAGATTGATCCACCCTGCTTTTTCGCTCCACGCATAACCAGTCAATACTTGTGTTATGGGGTCTCGCTTCGAGTTCGCATAACTCTGCGTACCAAATCCCTGGGTGCAATTTACCGTATCGCAGGTTGCTCCAACGTTGCAGCCGGTTGCATCGACACATGCAAAGCCAGTGTCAGAACATACTTTGCCTCCACATACGCTCTTTGGATTGAAGTGTACCAAGCCGTAATTGACGCCCCACGCCTCTCCGATGAAATTACCGTTCGCATCTATCGTAACACCCGCAGTCGGATTTACCGTACCGTCGGCGGCATTCTTCCCGTCAAAGATAAGCCATCCGAGATTCTTGTTCCACGCAGCCCCCTGCATCGGTTTCGGCCAGGCACCCCCGATAGGAAGCGTCACCCGCGAGCCTGCGGTCGAGAAATTGATCCATCCGTAATTGGGATTCCATGCAGCCTGCGGTGGCGCGCCCGCAGACGTGTATCCAAGGCGACAATAGACAACATCCGGCCCTGCAGGATCGCAGGTGTCCCCCCAAATCCACTGCGCAGTCCCGGCCGTACCGAAATAATTGGGATAATTGATATTGCAGAGCGGATTTTGAGTCGGATTGCTCGGGTTGTAATAACTGAACGGCCTGCGCCACGAATTCACGGCTACGGTAGGATCGCAGTCGGAAAATCCGTCCGGGCCGCAGGTCTCGGTACCGGGACAATTGGTCGAGGTAAACGGATTGCAGGCCGCAACGCCGCCGGAACATTTGCCGATAGTATCCGGACACGTCACACCTTCCCAGCCCGGCGTGTATACATTGGAGCAAGCCCAGGAACTCGACTGGCCGGACACTGTCGGGAAAACGCGGCGCGCAGTCGGGCTGGAATACACCGCAAGGAAGCTCCTATTCGCCGTCGCAGGCTGCGCCCATACTTTTACGGCAACGGTGTTCGGACCGTTGCGCTCGAACGTGAACGCAGCAGGCTGGCCGGCCGAATCAATGGGGCGAACATCGGAAGCAACGGTATATGCCTGATCCGGCACCTGCGTGCTTGGATTTGAGCACTGATTTCCGGTCGGCGGACTTGTGGGCTGCGAATAATCGGCCCCTTGCAGGTCAGGGTCCCCGAAACACAGCGGCGCGCCGCTTGGTTTCAGAACCATGAGCGACCCGTTGAGATACGCGACATCAACGCCGTCCGACCATATCTTGAGACCGAATGCGTGGCATTGGCTGTTGAGCGCCTGGCATTGGTTGGAACACTGCACCTGTTGCAGCCCGGGCAATCCATTGTCCGTGCAGGATTGCGTCGTCGTGGAAGCAGGCGGGTCGCAGGTCTCACCGCCTGTGCAGGTATCACCGGCCGTCGAACAGTCTATGTCCGTCTGGCATCGCTGCGGCGCGCCGAAACTATCTTTGGACGCCACGCACGTTCCTGCTCCGACGCTTCCGTCGCCGCAGACAGCCGCTGTTATGTTATCGCAGGTTGCATTGCAGAATCCCGCGGTGCCGTTTTTGACCCCGCTGTCGCACAACTCGATCCGGTCATCGGAAGTATTCGGAATACGGTCTTGTCCGTCATTGGGTTGCTGCACGACGCCGTCGCCGCACACTGCGGGCGTTGACCCCAAACAACTGAAACCGCAGTAGGCCTTGGCCCTGCCGCCGCACTGGATACTGTTGTTATCAAGGTTATCGTCCTTAAGATCACATTTTTGATCGCCAGCAGAATCGAGCGTGCAATCGGTGCCGTTCAAGCAGGTTTCACCGATGGGGCAATCGCCATCAAGCGTGCATGACTGACCGATGGTAACCGAGCATTTCCCGAGCAAAGGACACTGGTATGACCATGTACCGTTATTCACGCCGTCGTCACAGACCTCACCGCCGCAGACACCGTCGTCAGAAGTGCCGGCAGTGCCATCTGCTCCATTTTGACACTGCGCTTTCAGGGCTGCAGTCGAACAATCATTGCTTGGAGCATTGTTGCAAAGCAATTCAAGGAGAGTATTCCCGCAGACGGACCCGGTCCTGCCGCTGCAGGTAACGTTACATTGCCCGGCTTTGCCGTTATTCGCGACGCCGTCGTCACAGACCTCCGTATACGGATCCTGGTCAGTGCAATCGCCGGGTGTATTGATACCGCAATTAATAATGCCGTCGCCGCAGTAGTTGCGCGAGACGATCGCCTGGCTGCATGACTTGCTGCAGTACGAGCAGTTGCCACCGTTATTATTGCACACCGCTCCGTTGCCGTTGCAGGTGTTCTGCGGACAATCCGAATCTTTGGTGCAGGAAACAGCTGGACTCAAGACGCACGTATTGACGCCTGCCGTCGTATCGCAGGCCGCGCGGGAGCAATCATTATCTGACTGGCAACTTGCCGCAACAAGCGCGCAACTGAAGCCCGTACCCTCATCGCACTGTTCAAAAGGCGAATTCTTGCTTGCGTCTCCGCAGTATCCTCCGTATGTTCTGCAGGCATTCGGGGTGAACGGCTGGCCGCATTGGTACTGGGTATTCACCGATGACTGCGCCGCGGTCGGCACCTGATAGACATCCGGTTCGCAGGACTCGTTGCCTTCGATCACGTCATTGCCGCAGGATTCCTGGAACGGACCTTCCCATGCGTGGAATACGGGAAAGCCGCCATTCGATATGATATACGAAGCTCCTTGAGCCGTACTTCGGGGCGTCGAGTTACGCGAGTAGTAATGCTCACCTGAGCCCAGCTGAATTCCCAGGGTTTGCTTATATATTGATGTGATATCCGCAGCAGTCAGCGCATAGTCATAAATACGAACATCATCAATCTCACCTTTGAATGCTCCGGGAAACCATGGAAGACCATCATCACCGATTAAACTGCGCTTGCTCGTGAATCCCGTATTCTTACAGGTGGGAAGCCCCGGTATTGCGGTGGCTGCTCGCTGCGTGCCATTCAAATACAGCGAAAGGTTCGTGTCATCAATCACGAAAACTACATGATACCACGTATTATCGGCCAATAACGGTCCCGTCACAATATCACACGAAGGCCAATTACCACCAATATCGGTCAAACCGTGCAACCCTTTTCCTCCGATCGAGAGTCCGATCCAATCCTCGAGCGGGGTCACCGGATCTTCCGAACTCAAGATGAGTATATACTGATTTGATAGGTTGACGTCCGCTCCCTTGAACCAGGCGGAAAGACTGACCGATTTCGGTATGCTGAACGGGGCGGCGACCGAGATATAATCAAAGCCATTGTAACTCCGACATCCTGCATAACCGAACGGATTCGGAAATTGATTACATTGCGCCTCCTCCAACGGGGTGGAGCAATCGTTAACGACATTGCAGGCACCAACTGCGCATGGACTGAAAAGATTGTCACATCGCGTACCCGGATCAAGCGCACAGGTACCTCCAAGTTGACAAACCGTTGGTGCAGAGTTCGCACCGCTAAAACTCATTGCCTTGCCCATTGTAGGAAGCGAACTAAGCACCGACGGAACGGTACCGACTATCACACCATTATGCTGATTCAACGTATCAGCGGCCGTACCGGAATCGAAGGTATATTGCGCAGTGAAATCCGCTGGTCCTTGTATCGCCGTTGCCTTCGAAGTGAATTCATACACGGGTACGATATGCGTACTATTGATGCTGCCGCCTTTAGCTTGTGTATATGCCTCAAATGCAGGACCCAACAAGGTATAACCCGGTAGTGCGGCGGCTTGTGTGCTCAACAGATGATCTGCCGTAGTATCAGACTTGAATCGATATATGTCAGTTGTATTCAGGCTGTTCGTGGTCGCGGAGTACGCGTAAAAAGTGATTCCTTTCGTTGTGTACGGCGCATCAGCTTTCGGGAGCAGCGTATAATCGTAATCAGCTTCGGTCCCCTGCTCAAAATAGTGTTCATAGACCGGGACGTTTTTTCGCGTGCCGTTCGCCGCATCAATATCGACCGTCGTGCAGGCGCGCTGGCAGATGCCATCGCAGTACAGTGAGGTGTTCGCCGGGCAGCTGTAGGTGGTTAAGCCGACCACGTTATCGCACTCTTCCACGTTCGCAACACAGCTCCACTGATGATACGAGCCAGGACCACTGCTGCAGGTCGACCCGGCGAGAGGGGCATACCCGGAGTTACATGAGGCGGCATTAATGGTCGAATCGTCAACACAACCCAAGCTATATTCATCAAGCGGCGTGACGGCCCCGTCGCCGCAATAACTGCCGTATCCGGTACAGGTCGTGTTGCAATGTCCAGGCTGTCCGTTCTGTGCCGCGCCTTCATCGCACACTTCAGGCAGCTGCACGATGCCGTCGCCGCAGAGTCCGCTGTACGGACTGCCGGCCGTGCACGAGATCTGACACGCGTTCGAGCAATAGATCGAGCCGCCTGCCGTACAGGTCGGATTGCCTGCCCACTTGGGCACCGCGTTCGGATCGCACTGTTCTGCCGGATCAATAGTCCCGTTTCCGCACGAGCCGCCGCATGCAGCCTGTGCAGCAGCAAGATCGCCGCCGTACGGATCGCCCCAACCGGTGCAATCAGGTTTGCATCCTACTTTGAAATCGTTATTCCAATTGCCGGAGCCAAGCCGCGAGTCGCAATAGTTCGTCGAGCCGCCGTCACACACTTCAGCGCCTTCGATGAGCCCGTTCCCGCAGATAGCGTTGACCGGCGCATTGGTCGTGCACAAATTATTGAATTTCGAATCGTTGATCACGATTCTCGAGTCTTTCGTTACCCACTTCCATACGGGGTTACCGCCAACCTGCTTATTTGCTTCGGCAAGACCGTACAGTTTGAAATTATTGCCCCGCACATTCTGATACAGGTACACCTCCGATCCATCATGGCACTGGAATTTGGACGTGCGTTCGTTCCAGCACGTATTCTTGTCATACCCTGGAAAATCAGTGCAGCTTGCGGGCGTCGGCGAATAGAAATTCGCTCCGAATGCATTGATAGGATCGGTCGGCATCGGGGTTTGCGCCAGTTCCTTGCCGAGCGTGGCGTCCCAGGAAGGCCAGCGGCTCGTGGAGATACCCGCGACGTATGAACCCGATGACAGCGACGGATACGCACCGACACACCGATTACCGATCGGACAATCAGCATCAGTGTTGCACGCGGTGCTGTTGGTCCCGTCATCGCAGAAGTGGTTCTGCAGCGCATACGCATCCAGCGAACTCAGAATGGTATGCAGATCCACGATACGCTTGTAATCCCTCCGGAGTTCAGCCTTCGCTGACGTGCACAACCCCGCATTGCGTGCCGCACACACCGCGTCATGGCCCGGATCGCAGATGATCGTATTGTCCTGGCTGCAGCGGTCCGACGATCCGCCGTCATCGCGGGTTACCAAGGTATCATTGATGCGAAGCTGATCGATAATCTGATTGAAAATATCGATCGTCGACTGTTTCGCGCCAAGGTTATAACTGAACAACAGCACGTTCGTATAAATGCCGTCAGCGGGGTTTACGCCAGATTGACAATCGGCCGGTCTGGTACAGTTGGCGACGCCAAGATACACCGACGTGCCCTCGGCTATGGCATCATACCCGTCGATCTCGATGTGTTTCGGGCTGCCGGTCGGGTTCGGCGCGAACGTTTTGTACCATTCATCGACCGTGAGCGAGTTCAGATTTTTGTACACGCGCGATACGATGACGTCATAATCAACGTTCCGGGAAACAGTCGTGATCTCGGCGCACTGCTCTTGTAGGCCGCTGGCCCCGCAGATACGGTAGACATAGGATACCCCGACCACGACCGGAGAATCAGTATAGGAGACCGTGCCAGGCGGCAATCCGGTAGCAAGCGCGGTACCGTCTCGATAGATGTTGATGCCGCTGTAGACACCGTTATTTTGCCATTTCAATTCGATGGTAGGCGGAGCCTGTCCGGCTGAAACGGCGGCGAGTTGCGACGGCGCGCTAAGGAGCGTCTGCGCATTCACCCTGCCGATGAGCGCTGCGAAAAGCTGCCGACCGAATCGTGCAGCGAACGTCTCACCCCCGGGGTCCTCGGGAACACGCAACGTCGTCTTTGATCTGACATTCACATTGACGACAGTCGGATCCGACCACACACCAAGGTCGTTCTGCACGCGGAAGGTGGCTTGATGCAGCCCCGCTTGCAGGAAGACATGATTAGCAGCGTAGGTCGGAGCGATGACGTCGGTATAGGCCGAGAGTCCCGAATCCTGAAAATCCCACACGAAGGACTTGATGCTTGAGGCACCTGCCCCGTTCGCCGTCACTTGCGCTTCGAAGGATTGCGTTTGTCCGTAATTAAGCGTGATGGACGATCCGGCCGCAGGGGAGGTGAAGGAAACCACAGGCCTGCTCACTGGAGGAGGCGGCGTTCCTGATTCGACATTGATGACTATGGTGCGCTTGTCATTGGGGGCAGCTGCTCCGGACGGATTCAGAGTAAAGGTTACTTCAAAATCATTGGTGGTATCGGTATCAAGCGGTGAATCGGTCGTCGGCATCTTATCGATGACCCAGATGAAGGATCCTGTCTTTTGATTGAAGCTTGCCGAAGCCGGAAGCGAATCCAACGGATCGCTTGCTGTATCCATGGTGTAGAGGAATGAATCGCCGTCAGGGTCTTTCGCGTCCAGCTTCACGGAAACCAGTTGGCCAAGCCGGTAGCTGGTCTGTATGCCGGGCACCGGTGTCGGTGATATGAAGTTGGGCGGCTGGTTGCCGATCCCGCCCACGCCCGTCGCAGTACTGTCGACAATAAATACGTGCTCCTTCAGGAGATCACCGCCGATACCGAACCCTGCCGACGACCGCTCGATATGCGGCGCGGGCAGAGAAGGAAGAATCGTTGCGGGATTTGACGGATCTGACCCTTTCGCGTCTCGGCAGTATCTGATCTTGAAATCGTAGGTCGAGTCAAGATAGAACGGATTCACGGCCTGGCCATACCACGGATTCACGCAAAAATCGAAACTCATCCTGCCTTGAGCAGTCACTTTGCCGGGAATAATGGCGGGATTTCCTTCCGCGGATACTTCATTGGTATCAGCGCCGATCACGCCTTTGTGCGTCGCCGCAGCGTTCGAACCGTTTTGGACCAAGTCATAGTACTTGGTGACATAGGTGCCCGGCGGCGCAGTTTCTGTCCAGCTATAGGTAATGCCGGCAAGCTCAAGTCCGCCAGCGTCCTTTGCATGAGCGGTAATGACTTTCGGCGCGACACTTGCGCACTGCGGGGTCGTTGCAACCGTGCATTCAGAAAGTCTATCGCTGAAAATTGCCGGGTTCGGCGTGATGTCGACAAAACTGATGGAGCATATCGTAGCGCCGGTGTGAAAGCCGAATGTCTGGGGAGTCGTGTAAGCGACACCTTGAGCGCTCCTGATTGGATTCGATACACATGAGCTGTTCTGACAGATGCGGACAGCATAATCGGTATTCGGGTCGTATACTCCTGCCGGATATGACACGCCTTGACCGTTCTGGAAGATCCTGCTGATTTCGCCCGCCGAGAGCCCCTTCGGATACATGCGGACATCATCGATCAGTCCTTGGAATACCTGTATGGTGCCGTTGCTCGCCGAACCGATCTCAAAGAGACTGCCTGCGGAAGGCGCCGACGGAACGCCAGCCTGCACTTTTTGCTCAACGAATGTGCCGTTGTAATAGTACCGGTAGGTGGTTCCGTTACGGGTAACCGCGACGTGCTGCCACTGGCCGTTTGCCTGAACATACGGCAGGGTTGTTGCCGGATTCACCCACGCACCGCCCGGGCTGGCAGGGCCGGTATGCAGCACGAATTCAATCTCTCCGCCGGAGCGTATGCGCAACCCGTACGGCGCGTCAAGACCCCAGCGCGCGATTGCAGGACTCTGCGACAGGTCTGTCGGCTGTATCCAAGCCGAAACCGTCACGTCCGACGTGATACCTAAACTCGGGTCATTACCAACATCAATATACGAACCGGCGTTCCCGCCAAAGCTCATAGCCCTTCCCAGTGCCGGGAATTGCGTGTTGGCGCTGCTCGCGTTGACACTACCGTGAATCGTCCCGTGATTACTCCCGATAGTATCAGCTGCGGTGCCGTCATCAAACGTATACACTGATACCGCGCCCGAAGGCAGGGGCTGCAGGGCGAGTTCCGGGGTGAAATCGATTCGACCGCGCTTAAAACTGCAGGTGCCTTCGCCGGGACCGCACGGCACCAGGGTACAATTTTTCGCAGGGTTGCCCGTGCAAATGCCAACCGAAGTATCAGTATAGTTGGTAACGCTTATGGTACCGGGCACCGGTGTATTGTTGGTGACATCGGCGACGTAGAATTTTGACGGGCCGGCTCCCAGAGGGCTTAAGTAGAGAGCTGACACATCTGCAGCCGAGAGCCCCCGGTCATAGATGCGCACCTCATCAATAAAGCCGTCCAAAACGTCCGGACTGGTCCACTGCTGACCAATGTAGAGAAGGTCAGCGCCCGTGCATCGAAAGTGCGCACCTGCCTGCGGCGAGCACAGTGTTCCATCATAGGGCACCGAACTTGTTTGCTGACCATTGACGTACAACCGCAGGGTAGTTCCGTCAGCAACCAACGCCAAGTGCTGCCACTGATTGAGCTGCAGCTGACTCGCAGCATTTCTTCCGATAAACTGGCCCGGCCCTGAGGGATCGTCCCCCTTCTGGTAGACCCGTGCCCATACCTTTCCGGTGTTGTCAATCCACATCCCGCCCCACGAGTTCGTGCGTTTGCTGACAATACCGCTGTTACCGTTAACGGGGACATCCCACGTTCGGGGAAATACCCACGCGGCAACCGTGATCTGATTCGGTGGCGCAAGTGCAGCTTGTGCATCCACAACCACTGCATCACCGCAGGGTATGGGTGTTGTGCAGTCAACACCGTCAAATTCAGCGCCTCGTCCCAGCTTGGGTATCGTGGTATTCGGCGAACTTGCTTTGGCGTCTTCCTGAAACACGCCGTCATGGTTGTTGCCGCTCGTGTCGCGGGGCGTGCCGTCATCGAAGCTGTACAGGGCAATCGCGCCGCCTGGTGTCGTATCCCGCAGCGAACTTTCGTTCAGGTAAGTGCTGAATACCGCGCTCGCGAGCACATTCGTGCAGCCCACTGAACATTGATTTGGCGCTCCGCCGAGCAAGCAGCCGCCGATAGACGGTTCGGGCGGTGTTTTACCAGGGGGTAGATCAGGCCGATGGCCGATGAGATTGATCGGGTCCCTGAAATCATTCACCGTCAGGACACTGGTAAAAACACCGGTGACCGAAGGATTCGGAATGGTCGCCTGAATGGTCGCCGTGCCTGCCTGAAAAGCCGTGGCTCGCTGCACCGGAGATTCCGCAGCGCCCGGGCCAGGGTTCGGCGTATGCGAAATATCTGCAACGCCGGGAGGCGGCGGTGCGATACTCCATGTCCAGTCATAGGAGAATGGATTCAGTCGAACTCCCTTGCAGCTGGTTGCGGGCTCTGCCACGGCACTGAACGGATACGTGCCGCCGATGGAATTGATCGTTGCGGTGGCCGGAATAACCCTGACCGTTACGGGCTGGCACTGCACATTGGAGGTCTGGAAGGTCCATGAGAACGAATCATTCACTCCGGATCCGTTTGTCGGGTCGTCATAATTTAGATTGGGCGCTGCCATGGTCAGGCCCTGCGTGTTGGTGATCGAGTTACCGACAATAACTCGGTACCACGTAGAATTTTTCAAAAGATTTTGCGGCAGCAGATCAACATGATCGCCTTGCGGCCCGCCCGATGAAAATTGCGGATACCCGGCTGCAAGCGAGACCGGAGTCAACGCAGTACAAAACTGGTCCGAGCACTCGTAGAGTTTGATCGCCGCCAACGACGGCGGATCAATAACGTCAACGTTGAAATCCGCAAAGGGCACAGAATTCTTGCAGGCTGCCGTGCAGAATGCAGGGCCATAGTCGATCACGCGAGGGGTTACGAATTCGACCGAGAGCTTACCCGGACTGCTGGTGATAGGAGTTCCGCTCGGGGGATTGTTGAGCGTTGCGGTAAAATCGATCGGACCGGATGCTGTTACGTTCTCGCCCCTGAATTTCGTGCGGTTTATGTTCGGCGACGTGAGCGGCGGAATGGGCGGCGGTTCAAACGAAGCGTTCGGAGGAACACCGTTCGCAATGCTCCAGGAATAGTCGAACGCGCTTCCATTGCACACATAACATTGCGCACTCGTCGGCAACGCGGTCGCCTGCGCTGAGATCCCCCCGACCGGCGCGACCAAAGGACCCTGCCCTGCTGGCGGTGCTGCGGTATTGGGCGAAAGCCGGAGCGTTGCCACATCACAGAGCGGTTGTCCTGACGCTCGCGTCCTGAAGTGCCAGCGGAACGGGGTCGTGCCGCCAAGAAGCCCCGGATCAAGGAACGCACTTCCTTCATACAAACTGTTATCGACGGCTCGGATGTTGCTCGCAGGCCCTCCATTGTCAAGATGAACTTCATACCAGGTCGCGTTGTCCATCGTGCCCGGATCATATTGCCATGCGCCGAATCCTATCTTCTGGAAATTCGCCGGGTTCGTGAGGTCTGCGCACGCTCCGCTTGGCCACGTTGCTCCTTGGCCGCATTTATATATCCTGACATTGGTTTGAATGACCGTGATGTCTACGTCACGGGTGAAGCGACCGACGATCATGCTGTTGACCGGGGCATTCGTGTTCGGATCGTTTTGATTATACCCACCTACTTGATCATACGGATACGGCGTCGGCGCCTGGATGTTCGTCGTACAGCTGAGATTATTCACCAGATCGAACGGATCAAAATCAGTGACAAAGCTCCAGGGGTTGTCTTCAGTATTTAAGACGCCGGTGCATCCGCCGGAAGGTCTGCACGTACCGTCGGAAACGCAGCACTCATTGCCGACGCCGCATTGCGAATTGTTCGAACACGAACCGACGAAAAATGGCAGCGTATTCCCCCATCTGCCGACCGCGCTCTGGACAGTGGTTGTGCCGGTAACTGCAGAATCCGGCACGAGCGAATCAATGGCCTGCTTGTTATCCCAACTCGAGAATGAGGGGGCGCTTACCAGTTTATCAAACCAGACCGTGCCGTTCGCCGTTCCGAAATTATCTCCAAAATAATCAACTTTGGTTGTGCCGGCAGGACCGCCGATCGGATCAATGCGGCAGATCCCTGGTCTGAGCTTAGTCGAATCATCAACAAATTGGTTCACGCCCGGAATGCTCGCGTTCTGGCTGTAGCGATTCGATGAACTGTTCCATACGTAGAGATAGTGTGTTCCGGCAGGAAGCCCGATAGGGGATTTTACGACAATATGGTCATCAGCCCAATACTTCGGCCCGCATTGGGCAGGAAATTGTATATCAGCAGGCCTCTGGGTCCCGCCCGAGTCAATGAACCATACCGCTCCCGGCGAAGTTCCGAACCCGCTTCCGCTTATCGTACTATACGTATTGTCCGGACCATTGGAAGGGGTGACCGAATAGATGATCGGATTGCCCGAACCGGCTGCTTCGACCAAAAAGGTAAGCGGATTCGAATACTCGCTGTCTACTTTAAGAGAAACCGTAGTGCGCCCTGCAGTCAAGTTCGGGACAAGACCGGAGCCTGTTTGCGGAGAGCCTGCAAGATTGAAGGACTGACTTCCTGCAGAAAAACCGGTGGGCGGAGGTGCGCCAAAGAAAAGATCGCGAGTTGCCGCGGCTGCGCCGAACTGCAAACCTTGTACGGTAACCAACGTGCTTAACGGCGGCCCTTGCGCCGGTGCAACCGAACACAGGCCTGGCCGCTGCGTCGCATTCACGTTAAATGTCTGCCATTGGTTCGATAACTGACTTGCGGCCGTGACGACCTGTACTGATCTCGCGATACCCGAAGCAGCGGAAGGCGGCACTTGAATAACGATCTGCGTATCGCCCCACCAGGTCGTGCACGAAGCGAACGGCGGGCCGACAATTGCAAAATTCGTGTTGGCACTATCAACGAAGGTAACCTGAGCGCTGCCGCCGAACACTCCGAAATTTTTTCCCTGAATGGTGACCAGATTTCCGGGAGCGCCGTCATTCGGCACGATATTCGTTATGACCGGAGCGCCAGGGCCTCCGGTTGCAGTCTGGCACACTGAAGCTGCATGACACTGCAACCCGGAGCAGCACTGAGACGCGCATTCGACTGAGGTGTTGCTGTTCACCGTACAGGTCACGGTAAAATACTTGCCGTTGCTCACCAGCGCCCCTGCATCGCGCACGGTTACGTATCCGCTGATCGCCTGTTCAGGGTTACTCGCAGCAGGCACCGTGAATTGAATCTGGTCATCTGCCCATGATCCGATGTTGGTCAAAGGAGGCGGGTTATTGACGTCGAAGCGAGCCAGTGCGCCCTCCATCGCAACCGCACCGGGAACTGCGCCGAAATTCTTACCGTCCAGAGTCACGGTGACACTACCATCAGACGGCCCTGACGAGGGATTCATGCAGCGGATGTAGGGCCCGACTCCTTGTTTAACGTCAGTTGTACCGCAGTTTGCTCCTGTGCACGCAGGGGCGCCATTGGGCGTAACGATCACGTTATTAGGGCTTGTGCCAAGCGGTACATTTGCCGAAATCTCGACAGAGATCCTCTGGTTCGTCCATTGCGATGTACCACTGCACACCACCGGAGCTACGTTCTGACCATTGACAGTAACCGAAGAACCTGGACCGACGCCTCCGAAGTTATACCCTTCAATTTCCGCAACCTGGCTTATAAACGCCGGATTCGTGACAGAACACACCTTAACAACTCCGGGTGCCGGAGGCGGACAATTCGGTATAGGTGTGCAGCCGGGCGGCACGCATCCGCCGGGACCCCCGCCGCCCGTGCTCACCGCCTGCTGCAAACTTTGAACGATGAACGAGGAAATAGCGTACGCCGAAAGAGTGATGAGCAGCCCGATGACCGCGGAGGCGATAATTTTCTTCGCGCGGTTGATCTTGTCCGGCTCGCCCTGTGACGTCATCCAGATGAATCCGCCTGCCAAGATAAGGAGCAGGAACAAGATCCCCAAGAATCCGAGGATAATGCGGACAATGTTCGCGATCGTCACCTTGATGTCCTGCGAGCTGAATCCGGCGAAGCTGGTGGGGAAATCAATCGAAACTCCTTGCGCGTGCGCGACCGCAGCGACAAGACCGATGCCAAACACCGCGGCCAGGATAATTCCCGGCAGTACGGAGCGTTTCATTTTGTTTCGTACTCGCATGTATTAGAACGAGCAATCGTTATGATCAAGTGTCCCAAAAGGCGCAGCAGTATCATCACCTGCAACAGTCAATGCGCCGTCACCATTGTTATCGCAGGCAGCGGGAAAATAACAATTTTGGTAGATATCTTTGATAGTTGAGTTAACACCGGCATCCACTTGCGTGAGCGCCGTAAAGCGATCGTGATGAACGTATATTTTCGACTCTATCGATGCCGGCGTTCCGTTCCAATCCTTGCTATCAACCGACAGCCAATAATTCGTCGTGGGCGATGCGATATAAACCGAATCGCCCGGGCGCACGCTTGACGAGCTCAATCGTTCGCTGAAG
Organism: Candidatus Komeilibacteria bacterium; assembly: GCA_016204595.1. Classification (GTDB taxonomy): domain Bacteria; phylum Patescibacteriota; class Patescibacteriia; order UBA1558; family 2-01-FULL-52-15; genus JACQKJ01. The sequence continues at coordinate 13,628 of JACQKJ010000023.1, forward strand.
GTAAGCTCCAGCGGATCTGTAAGGCTTACGCCTTGGACATACGGTAGTGGCTGCTTTGCCGGCACACGGCCGATGAGGAAAGGTGGCGTCAGGTCAAGGTTCGGGTCGGTGTCAAAGCTCCACACGAAATCACCGCCGGAAGTACCGTCACCCGAAGGCAAGGTACCGCTGAATTCACCATCGAGAATATTCCCGGCCATGTCGGCAACCGGATTAGTTCCGGCGGTTTTTATCGTACCGGTGATAGTTGACGGCGGCGTGGGCTTTGCGGGCAGACAGAACACGTCAAGACCGCATGAATTGACCCCGCATGGGGCGTTCGTCACGAATTCCACGGTCCGGTACTGGTTGGATACCGAGTAAGAGCCGGAGAGATACGGTACGGCCCCGTCATCATCAAGTTGAATGGTATCGAATGTGTTTGCCGCACCATCATATATACCTGAGACGGTCGTGGGATCGACCGCTTCCGAAAAAGTGATCTGCACGACCGAATTGCGCGGTACGGCGCTGCCTCCCTGAGCGACCGGCGGCCCCAATGGCACCACATCCACCACGGTCGGCGGAGTTGTGTCCACGATATTCGAAACAGTGAATTGCCACGAATACGAGAGCGGCAGCGCGGTTTTGTTTGCAGCGGTAACGATCTGATTCGTTAGAACAACTGTATAGCGAGTGTCGCCGCTTGAGTTCCCCAAGAGAGCCGGAGCCAAATTGGTACCCGGAGTGAATTTGAAGGTCAGATTGTTGGTCGTTGCACAGCCGAGCGTCACCTGCGGTCCGTTCACTTCTTCAAGGCTCGCACTCCCCGCCTGTACCTCATCATCGCTATCACCCAGCGTGCCGTTCGGGCCTGGATCGCAAATCGTATCTAGTTTGATCGGTTCTTTGAAGGTCACGAAGATCTTCGCGTTTCGGGGCACGCCCGTGGCGTTGCGGCCCGGATAGTGGCTTTGCAGCACCCCTGCGCCCAATGCAAAACCGAAGCCGCCGGGCCCTCCGCCTCCGCCGACCGGACCATTCTGCGTTGCTCCCCCGATCCTGTTGACGATAAACGACGCGATGGCATACGAAGCAAGCGTAATAATAAGACCGACCGTGGCGCTCACGATGATTTTTTTTGCTTGAGAGATCTTTTTCTCATCTCCGCCCGACGTCATCCAGACAAAACCACCGTAGAGCATCAGCACGAGGAAAATAATCCCGATGAAACCAAGCACGATGCGGACGATATTCTCGATCGTCGTTTTCAAATCCTGCGAGCTGAATCCGGCGAAGCTGGTGGGAAAATCGATCGATACCTGTGCGTGCGCAACCGCCGTGAAAACAACAAAAAACAGGAAGACGAATCCTGCACCGAACATCATTTTTGTATATCGAGACATGGGCATGGGGTTGGGTATGTGCGGTCAGAGATTATGGGGTGTTCACGAAGGACTGTACTGCCTGTTTGATGAGTTCTCCGTCAGCGCGCCCCGAAGCCTTTTTGACCACCAGGCCCATCAATCTCCCGAATTGGAACGGAGCCGAAAGTTTCTCTTCTTCCACGACGGATGCTATCAGCGCCCGAAGCTCGGCATCCGACATCGCGGGCGGCAGATAGACCCCCAGCATTCCCAGCTCCCGGCGTTCTTTGTCCGCCAGGTCGGTGCGGGCGCCGGAGGTGAAAGCAGCGATGGATTCTTTTCGCTTTTTCACCTCTTGCCGGACAACGCCCAATACCTGTTCGTCAGTCAATGACGATTCAGGTATCCGTTTCGCGATCGCGAAATTTTTGAGAGATGTTTTGAGCATGCGAAGCACGGCAGTTTTTTCCTTCTGCCGTTCCCGTAAACTCATGAGCAAATCCTTTTCAATGCTCTGGAATAATTCCATGAAGGTTCGCTAATAGGGGCGTCTGCGCCGTTCCTGCGTTTCATCGAGCTTCCCGATGCGCTTCAGATATTCGCGCTGGTTCCGGTTCTTTGCCCGACGCAAGGCGCTTTCTTTTTTTGCCAACGAACTCGCCGGCTTCTGGAAAAACCGGATCTTCTTTGCTTGTATGAGCCTGCCGCTCTGCACTGTTCTGCGCGAAAAACGCCGTATCAAACTCTCGAACGACTCTCCTTCTTTGCGTTTTACTTCAACCACGAGGGTCACCTTCCTTTCTCTAGTGTTAGTATCGAAATAGTACCAATTTGTAGCCAACGAGTCAATTGCGAAATTGTGCATTATAAGACTGACTTCCTGATAATTAGTCAACCCCGTTAGAAGTCCCTTAACATAAGTATCCTTGCGATACTATTTTTTATCACGGAACATAGTTGTGCATACAAGTAGTGTCATAGGGGACTTCTAACGGGTCAATCCTTCGCGTCAAAAGAAAACGACCTGCATCAGTTGGTTAGACCGACGCAGGTCGTTCAGGGTCAGGCCCTTGTTTTTGTTACCCCGCGTTACGAATATAAATTACTATGCCTATCAATTGCGACGAAGAAAGCGGCATCATCGTTGACCAAGGTATAAACTGCTCTCAAATCGCCCCCTACGTTGATGCTGCGATAGCCCTTATAGGTGCCTCGCAACGGATGGTTGTTGAGTACTGGATGATACGGATCATGCATGAAGATATCCTTTCGCTCCTTGAAGCGCTTCTTTTCGGCAGGACGTAACTTTAAGAATTGTTTTTCAAAATGCTTATGAAAAACTATCTTCATAGCGAGTCGAGATAGTCGTCTATCTCCTCGCCGTGAGCAAATACACGAGAGATGTTCTTCCGCGCTTTTAGGTCTGACTGCGCTTTGCCGATGACCGCTTCAAGTTCAGGGGTCATGTGTGGAGCAGTAGAAAAGTGTACCTCTTTATTTCTGATGAACTGCTTGAGGGAAGCATTAATAACCGTGCTTAACGGAAGCCCGAGCTCCTTCGCAATTTTTTGAGCCTGCTCTTTCACCTCCTTATCAGCCTTGATGTTGATGATAGTCTTCATAACCGAAGTATATACAACAGATATATTCGTGTCAACCCCGTCAGAAGTCCCCTAACATAAGTATCCTTGCGATACGATTTTTTATCACGGAACATAGTTGTGCATACAAGTAGCGTCATAGGGGACTTCTAACGGGGTCAACCCTCATCAGAGGTACTGTCATGCAAGTTCAGGCGCATCAAAAAACCTCAGAACGAGGTCGGCCCGCGACGACAGTCCTGCGTTTACTTTGCCTGCAACGGCAGCGGCCGCTCCAGGCGCTTGCTGTTCACTCCTTTTTCCAGATGTTTTGCGACTTCGGTGACGATCTTTGACCAGTCGACGGTTTCCTGGTTGCCATTCTCCATATCGCGTATGAGAACGGTGTTGTCGACGATTTCCTGCTGGCCGATGATCAGCGCGTACTTCACGCCGAGTTTGTCGGCCTGCTCAAGCTGCGCTTTGAGTCCGTCCTTGGAGAACGCTTCAGCGATATAGTACCCTTCCGCGTTCAGCTGCTGGAAGAGTTTCAAAGCTTTCTTTTTCGCTTCCTTGCCCAGCTGCGCAATGTAGACATCGGGTTTCGGCATATTGGGCACCGCGATATCGTTCGCACGGAGCTTGGTGATCGCTCTTTCCACGCCGCATGCGAACCCGACCGCAGGCGTTTTCGCCCGCGCGCCCAGCTGATGCAGCAGTTCATCATAACGTCCGCCGCCGCCAAGCGAATCCTGGCTGCCGGTCTTGCCGCTTTCGATTATTTCCCAAGTTGTTTTGGTATAGTAATCCAATCCGCGCACGATGCGCCCGTTCAAGTTGTACTTCACGTCCATTTCATCTAGATATTCAAGGACCAGCACAAAATGGTCTTTGCACTCATCGCATAAATGATCGACGGTCTGGGGCGCTTGCATCAAAAGCTCCTCTACATTGGCGTCTTTCGTATCCAATACGCGAAGAGGATTTTTTTTGAGCCGCTCTTGGTCGTCAGGCCCCAGTACTTTTTTATTCTCCGTCAGAAACGTCGTCAATTTTTTCAGGTAGCGCGGCCGGCACGCGCTGCAGCCGATGCTATTGATGTCCACCTGAACCGGCAGATTGAGTTGCGCATAGAACTGATACCCCATCGTGATCAGCTGCGCATCGAGAATCGGGCTCTGATCCCCTATGACCTCGAAATTGAACTGCGTGTGCTGTCGGAATCGCCCTGCCTGCGGACGATCATGGCGGAATATCGGGCCGAATGAGTACACTTTCACCGGCTGGCTTTGGTTAAGCATCCCGTGCTCAATGTACGCCCGCGCGATCCCGGGCGTAAACTCGGGACGAAGCGCCACACGCTCATTGCCGGGATCCGAAAACACATACATCTCTTTGGTGACGATATCGGAACTCAGACCCGAAGACCGCAGATACAAATTTGACTGTTCAAGTATCGGCGTCTCGATCGAACGGAAGCCATAGCGTCGCGCGAAGTCACGTACCCGATCACGCATAAAAACCCAATACCGTTCTTCATCGGGCAATATATCCTTCATGCCGCGAAGAAGCTGGAAGGTCTGCTTTTTGGATTTGGATTGAGGCATGGTCAGTACTGCGGCGCGCTAAAAAGGCTAATGCGATTGAACGGCCACCCGCGTATCCATGCGCGACCGACAATGGCATTTCTGGAGATCGGGCCGAACGAACGGGAATCAAGACTGTTCGTCCGATTGTCGCCCATGACGAAATATTCGTCCGCTCCCAAAGTGATCTCATCCATAGACGCGTTGTTCATGTATAGCTCCGAAACGTAGCTTTCTTCCAGCGGTCGGCCGTTCACCGACACGATGCCGTTTTCCAGCCGGATACGCTCACCCGGCAAACCGACGATCCTCTTGATAAAGAACTGCCGCCGGTCGCGCGGATAACGCAGGACAACCACTTCGCCGCGCTCGGGATCACTGAAGCGGTAGCTGATCTCATCAATGATCAAATACTCCTTTGAATGAAAGCTGGGTTCCATGGAAGCGCCTTCGACGTAGAACGGCTGTATCAAAAAAAACCGGATGGGTAAAATAATGGCAAATGAAATAAGAACCACCTTAATGGTTTCGAAGATAAGCAAACCGGCTTTTTTGAGGAACTCATTCATATCGTAGCGATGGTATGCGCATAATGAGGTAGTATAACCCATTTTACCCCGACCGCCAATACAAAAGGGCGGGAAAAGGCAGTAAACTGCGGGCACTGTAGCAAAAAAAGGGATGTTCAGCAAATTGACCCTCGCACGGTAATATTCTATACTTGAGCCCGTTAGATGCAAAGCGTCTAACGGGCTTGACCTACTCTCGTTATCTCAAGCAGTATGCCGGCCTTTAATGACCTTTGCCGCTATGCCTTTCACGACAGAAAACCGCAGTTTTTCAAGCGCACCATTTTCATCACCGAATTTTCTTCCCGATCGAGAACCGGAGCCGCCTCGTGACCCGGCAGCCGGGAAGCGGTGGCGTATTTTTTCTGGTTGTATCCTCATTATCATCGTGCTGACCTGGAGCTGCACGAAACTGGTGTCCCGATCGAACAATAATTTTTTCGTCGGCGTAAAGAACGGTTTTTTTGTGCGTCAGCTGACGCATTTTCTGAGCGGCAATCGGTACGACCTCAAAGGTGAAAAGGACGACCGCATCAATTTTCTCCTCATGGGCATCGGCGGCCCGGGACACGACGGTCCGTATCTGACCGACACGATCATCCTCGCCAGCTACAAACCGTCCACGAAGGAAGCAGCGATGATCTCCGTTCCGCGCGATCTGATAGTACCTACCGGTAACGGTACCTACCTCAAAGTCAACCATGTCTACGCGCTGAGCCAAAAGGACGGGCTGGATAAAGCGTTCGCGAGGACAAAACAAGTCATCGGAGCTACGTTCGGCATACCCGTCCACTACATGGGCGTCGTGGACTTCCAGGGTTTTATCAAGCTCATCGATACGATAGGCGATATTGCGGTTACGGTTGATCGCGACTTCACGGATTACCAGTTCCCGAACAACAGCAGCGGTGTGGAAACAGTGAGTTTCAAAAAAGGAGACCAAAAAATGGACGGCGTAACAGCGCTCAATTTCGTCCGCTCGCGGCACGGCAACAACGGCGAGGGTTCTGATTTCGCGCGGAGCAAACGCCAGCAAAAAATACTGATCGCAACAAAAGAAAAACTCTCATCCTTCAACACCTTGTTTAACCCGCGGAAAATTACCGCGTTGTTCGGCCTTGTCAACGAATATACGAAAACGGATATCGAGCCCTGGGAAGTCGTCAGGCTCATCCAGATGGCCAAAGATACCGATGCGAATAACATCACGACCCTGGTTTTTGACGATTCGCCGGGCGGCTATCTGTACAGCGGCATTTCGAGCATTGACGGCGCATATATTCTCCAGCCGGTCGGCGGGAATTACTCGCAGCTGCAGAATCTCGTCCAGAATCGTTTCAGCAACAGACAGCTCACCAGTGAACATGCGGTTGTAGTTCTGCAGAACGGTACGGCTATACCGAACCGGGCGGCTGCAGGCGCTACCACCCTGGAGCGAACCGGGATCAAGCCCATCGCGGTCGGCAACGCGAAGCGCACCGATTACACGACGACGCAACTCTATGATTACACGAACGGCGGAAAGGCCCTGACGCGATCGTTTCTGGAGTCATGGCTCGGGGTCACGGCCCAGACGCGCATTCCTCTGGAACTGCTAAGCTACTCCGTCGCGAAGGAGATGAACGCTCTTGATCAAAAAGGTGACCCTCAGCCGCTGGACTTCCTTATCATTCTGGGACAAGATGTGAGGGATCTGTCGCGCAGTGAGCTTATCAGGACGCTCACAGCTGAAGAACTCAAGGCTGCGACAAGTACGCCGACATCAACTCCTGACGGCACTCCTCTCCTTATCACTCCCCTAACCGAATAAGCATGGCACAGCAAGCGCGAGTCGCCATCGTAGGACGCGCGAACGTCGGGAAATCAACGCTCTTTAACCGATTGACTTCCGGGCCTCGCGCGTTAGTCGCTCCCGAAGCAGGCACCACCCGCGACCGGCAGGAGCGGGACTGCACCTGGCGCGGCAAGACCTTCACGCTCATCGACACCGGCGGACTCGACATTGACACGCACGATCCCATCGAGCGCGAGGTCGCGAAGCAAGCGCTCAAGGCAGTCTCAGACTCTGCTCTTGTTCTGTTTGTCGTCGATGCGAAAGTCGGCATCACCCCTACTGACCGAGAGGTCGCGAAAACGCTGCGCGCCGCAGGCGCTGCGGTCATTCTTGTCGCGAACAAAGTTGACGCAGTACGCGATGTGGCGTCGACAGCGGAATTATACCAGCTCGCCTGCGGAGATCCTCTGGCGGTATCTGCCGCGACCGGAGCAGGCACCGGAGACCTGCTCGATCTGGTCATTACTCGCATCAAAACGCGAGCGATACAGGAAACGCACCCGATACGCATCGTCATTCTGGGCAAACCGAATGTCGGCAAATCCTCTCTCGCCAACGCGCTTGTGGGCGAGGAACGGGCCATCGTGTACGACGAGCCCTACACCACCCGAGATGCGACCATGATCCCATTTATTTTTGAGGGACAGGATATGCTCCTCGTTGATACCGCCGGCATCAGACGGAAGAGCAAGATCGACCGGCGAACCATTGAACAGCAGAGCGTGGCGCAAAGCCTGGCCAGCATCAAGGACGCCGATGTCGTGCTGCTCGTCACCGAGGTGCATAAACCGGTCACGGCGCAGGATCGGCAGCTTGCAGAACTCATCGACCATTCGCAGGCGTCAGCGATAATCATCGGCAATAAATGGGACCTTGTCGGGGATAAAGACCCGAAGAAAGCGGATGAATTCGTCACATACTACCATGCACACATTAACTTCCTCAAATGGGCACCGGTGCTTTTATTGTCCGCAAAGGATAGGACCAAACTCACGCGTCTCAAGAACGCGATCGTAGCAGCATACAAGGAGCGCTTCAGGAAGATCGATGAGAATGCATTGAACAAATTTTTGAAAGCCGTAATCAGCCGTCAGACTCCCACGCTTGGAAAAGGAAGCATACGGCCGTATATCTACCGCCTGAAACAAGCCGGTGTGAATCCGCCGCAATTCGTGGTACAGATCAAAGAAGGAGCAAACCTCAAATACGCGTACCTCAACACCATCGAGAAAATGCTCCGGGAAAAGTTCGGGTTCGAGGGATCGCCAATCAAAATATGGATCGAGAAAATTAAGAAGAAGGAATAATGAATAAAGAAATATGAATTAAACCTCAGTGGTACTTATTAATTCATAATTGATTATTCCTAATTCATAATTCCATTTTATGAAATTGATAGTCGGTTTAGGAAATCCCGGAAAGGAATATGAAAAAACGCGACACAATTTTGGCTCGCTGGTCATTGACCGGCTGGTCAAGAAGTATGAGGCGCATTTGAAGGATTTTAAAAAACAAGCGCTTGCGGCAAAAATTACCCTCGGAGGCGAAGAGACCATTATTGCGAAGTCGCTTGGATTCATGAACGAATCGGGCGGCCCGGTTGCACAACTCATGCATTTCCATAAAATGCAGCCTAACGATCTGATCGTAATCTATGATGATATAGATCTGCTCTATAGAACCATACGCGTCAGTAAAAATGCCTCGAGTGGCGGTCATAAAGGTGTGGAATCGGTCATTACATCTATCGGAGCTGATTTTCATCGCATTCGTCTTGGTATCGGCCCTCAAACAAAACCCGCCGAGGAATACGTGCTCGAGAAAATAAATAAAGAAGAAAAGGAAAAATTGTCCGCCATAGCGAATAAAGCAATCGAACTCATCGAAGAGGGTATTACAAAAGGTTTTGAAGCGGTACTAGGAACTTACTCTGTATAACCAAAACCTCCGCTGATGCGGAGGCTTATGCGCGCGTACCTGTACTCGATGCTGACCACAGTTTTGCGAATTGCAGCAAGGAGGGATGCTACATCGCTATCCGTGGTCAACATTGAAAACAGGTATTTTTTGGTACTTTTCCGTAAAACAGGCAAATATACTA
>JACQKJ010000025.1 GCA_016204595.1 Candidatus Komeilibacteria bacterium
ATGTGTGCCTGACTTGATAATATCCCCTGCATCCATCATATTTCCGTTATTTCGAAGGGTATCAGGCTTCATTGCTGCGATTTGCTTAACGCCAAGCGACTTTATCATCCTCTGTCTTGTCTCCGCTTCTTGGGGATTCAGATCCCGAGTTGCTACTTTCTTGCCCTCGTCATCCACTTCAACTCCGTCAAACACGACTTTACCATCCTTCAGGATAAGATCGTGTGAATAAACTTCGACGTCATTTGGGTTTAACTTCACCAAGGCCTGCCTAATATCCTCTCTATCGCTCCCTACCTGTCTGGACTGCTTTGCATACACTCTCTGACCCTCATCACCCTTGGCAAATGTCTCACGACCCGGCATAACGAGTTTTTCCATGCGCTCTTCAAGCCCTTTTGCTGCATACTTTTGGGCTTCTTTGGGAATGCGATCTATGTATTTCTTGAATTCGGGACCCGTTAAGGTCTCATGCCCCAGCCGTGCAATCAATGCACCAGCTACTGGGTCCAGTTGATCTTTACGTGCAAAAGGTTTCCCCTCAGTATGCATCGTTTTAATAAGTTCCTCGGTTTCCTTGCTTTTCAGGTTGCTAAAGCGAAAATTATTCGCCATGAACTTCTGCTGCTCATCCGTTGTAAGACCCAAATCTTCATTCACATGCCCGAGCGCTTGTTTCACAAGCTTCTCTCCCTCAGGTCCTTCCTTCTTCAGGTCATCGACCTGCCCTTCATTGAACATCGCCCGGGCGACAGCCGCTTTGCGCGCGTTGAAGAACGGCGACGCTGATGCCAATACGTCTTTTCGCTCCGAATAGGTCATGCGGGAAACGCCCATGGCTTCGGCTTCAGCAGCAGCACGCTTCTGCTGCGCCCCCCGTTCGGGCACAGCCGCGCGACGCTGCATGCCGCGAAGAAAACGAACCGGTGCCGCCTCGATACCCTCCCAGCCCTTGCGTGCTCCCTCTGCCATACGGCCATAGCCCTCTGCCGTGCGTTCGCGAAAATCCCGAATGCGTGCTGCTACGGGACGAAGCCCGACCGCTTGCGCTCCGGCGGCAAGTCCTCCGGTCAAACGTCCGATGGTAGCCCCGGAAACAGCGCCAAGCGTATCAAGCGGACGGGAAACAGCCCTCGAGGCTGCACTACGCGCAAGACCAAGCGCACCCCCGCGACCGCTCTTGCCCACACCAAGGCGCTTTGCAGCGGTTGTTGCATATCCCTGGGCTTTGTTCGCGAAATTCTGAGCGACTTTGGAGCCTGCAGCTCCCATCTGCACCGCCAAACGAATGGAGTACATGAGAAGGCCGATAGCTACCAGAAAGCCGATCAAAGACGATGAAGCAATGCCGCCAACAGTCGCACTGGCAACAGGGGCTTCATTTCCGCTTGCCCCATTGACCGAGGCGCTTATCAATATCTGCCCTTGGTTCGCGATCACCGCAAACACCAACCAGAGCATAAATGCCAGGACAGGCGCTACGGTCAGATTGGCTCCAAGAATCTTCCACCAGCGATCATACCATTCCTTTGTCTGCGGCAGGGTGCTTGCGAGAAAGGCAAGCGGCGCAAAGACAATGACAAGCCACAACGCGATAATACGAGCGAGAAAAATAATGAGAATAAGCCCGACGACGAGGGTTGCAACGCAGAAGGCAAGCGCCGCGACCACGTAGGTGAACAGATCTCCCGCAAACGTGCCAACTCCTCCGCTCGATAGAGGACTGACCATTGCATCCAGGCCCAAGGCAGTAACCACGCCTGCTTGCAATACGTCCTTCACCGCCGAAATGAAGGTAAGGGTGATGACCTGCGACAGATCGATCATAAAAACAACGATCGTCTTGCTGAAATTGATGAGTATCGCCATCATGATGAGCCGGCGCAGATTCTGACGATAATTGACGACCTGCCATTTCACGATGGAACTGATGGCGATGATCAGCAAAATAAGCACGAAGAACATGTTGGAAAGGTCCCTGAGCACGGTCCAACCTCTTTCCACGATCGGCGCATCCGCGAATCCATTGTACTGTGAAACCTCGACAAGAATATACAACAAGAAATTCATCAGGTTCCCGACGGTATAGGTGATGATGCCGAAAAGTATAGTCTTGAAAAAATCAGAGAGCGAAGCAAGCGGATCGATAGCATACACCGGGATCGGCAAAGCAAATAAGACCGCGCCGATAAGACCTGCCGCCATCGCGGTCACGACGATTGTTTTTTTTCGGAAAAATAATCGCATCCGTCGCATCATATCACGGTTTTGGATCCTTATAGACCTTGATGAGCCCGGGGAATTTGACGTATCCGGCATTCCCAGGAACGTTGCATCCCAGACCAACCTCGCCATAGACGTTATTCGTGCACCATCCCCAATTATCCTGAACCATCACCCATGGACGGTAACAGGAAGCGTTGGAGCTTGCTTGATTTTGGCACGACTCTGCGCCCGGACAGTCCTCATTTCGCCCGCATTCAATAGCATTGGAAATACTGCAACGGCCGCAGGCGTACTGAATATCATACCGGTAGACGTGGAGATAATTCCGGTAACTTTCGTGACAGGCTTGCGGAGAGGCAGCGTATTCAAGAGGTGCCTGCTTGCCGGTGCGGGGGCCGAGCGTTGCCGAGACCTTCGGATCAATGCACTGCTCCATGTGATTCTTATAGTACCCGAGACGCGACTGCCTCAGGCCATCGCCCCAATTGATGTCGATATACCGGATCGGCAGATGATTCTTATCGGCGCCCATGTAGAATTTGAGCGAGACGAGGAAGTTCTGGAAGCCTTCCAGGTAGGAGGCGCTGCCGGTCTCATTGTTGACCGAGAATCCATTGTCGCCGGGGACGAGGAATTCACCCGTCTTCTTTATCTGTTTGCAATTACTGCCTGTGGAATCGCATACCGCCGGGATGATATACGGCGAATACGCCGGATCTTCCTTAGGCGTTTCATCAAGAGGCAGCACGCCCGGCGGCGGAGGCACCGCGAGCGTATCGATGACACGATCGTACGGAACGCTCGTGCATGGATTCGTTGCGGTTTTTATGCACAGCGGCAGATATCCGGTCGGCTCGAGCACGCAGAACTGGGCTCCTTCCGTTGCAGGAGGGACCGCTTTGTACCTGACCTCATTGGCGGGCAGACACGACCCGTTGAAACCGGCATTGGTCGAGCTGCCGCATATATCAGGACCACTAATGACCTCGCCCAGATCATTGGTAATAGTAGCTCCGGCTTCGCAAGGCACCGGATTGTAATCAAAGTTGTAATCAAAGTTATTTGCCGGATCAGTCGACCCCGCAGTGAACGGCTGGCCCACGCAGAACGACCCGGTCCCGAAATCATGCGGTCCTTCTTTGACGCTATCGGCGCAATATGACTTCTTATTGGCGGCGCTCAACTCGCCGATGAAGTTATCCTCGATGCCGTCGTCATTGGCGGTACAATCAGCCGTACTCTGGCATTCAACGCCGGTATCAATACCAAGGTATCTGCAGGTCGAGAGGGCCGTCTGGGCATCATATTGGCAGGTAACGTATGCGGCGAGCGGGGCTCCTGCGGAATCAGAGGGAATCTTGCAGTCATTTCCTTCAAAGTTTCCGCTGTAACATCTGAAGGAAGCGGAGGTTGTTGCCGGATCTTGCTGGCACGCATACCCCAGATCCGCACACGTCTTGATCGGTGAGCCCGGATCAAAATCATAGGCATCGCAGATGGCCGGGTCACTGAATGGAAGCGCTGTCGGATCGCTCTCGCAGCGTTTCTCTGGCCGCGATTCCGTATGGAACCCGACCGGGCAGGCCGCGCATATTCCATAGACGGAGCTTGCAGGATCTTTACTGGTAAAGAACGAGTTGACGCACGTATTGCTGATAGGCTCGCAGCGGGTTGCAAGCGGATTGGTAGGATCAGATGAAGCATTGCAGGCATTCGGCTCCAACTGATCACAGATCTGTCCGCCGAAATAACCGCCGGTGGTAAGCCCCGGGAACGGATCATCCGTCCTGCCGCAGACGAAATAATCGCAGGATTCGCCCTCGCGCCACCCGTACAGATTGAATATTTTCGCGTAAATCTCCTTGAGCCGACGCAGACCGATATCGTAAAACTCATTGCCGGTAAACGGCGGATTGGTCCAGCCCTTGACCGCGAATTGGGTTCTTGAATTCTGATCGAACCACGCGCACTTTTTTGCATCGTCGCTGCACCCAAGCGGACTTCCCACGCGCGGAGATTCTTTGGTGTTACGGATGAAGAGGCGATCGGTGATGAAGCCGAGGCCTGTGAGGACAGCGGAGCCGAACGGCGTATCGTCCTGTCCGATCTTATATTTCAGCGCAGGGGGCGCAGGCGTCAACGGATTTGTCACGAACGGACGATCGCCCAGTTTGTACCCTGCGCCATTGTTATAGTCAGACCAGAAAAGATTCGTCCGTGCGGCATTATCTCCCCGCTCATTCACGGCCTGTGCTAACACGATGCATGCTCCGTCCGGACGCTGCTCATTATAGACGGTATCTCCGTCATACGGATACAAGCCTGACCCTCCTTTGGGGACAGCCCAACAATTCGTTTTAAGGTGGAACCCATGACAGTAGTTCCCGAAACGACCTTGTTTCTCAACTTTGTAATCTTTATCGACCTTCTGATCATCCTTATTGCACCGGTCGCTGCACTTTTCCCCGATGAAATATCGCGTTCGTTTCTCGTAGAGGCCGACCTCGAGACAATAATATGCGGGGATCTTGTACGTATATCCCGCTTCCCTGGTCTGGTTGTAGAAATCATATCCGACCGGAGAGTTATCAATGGGAAGCCACGTCAGGCATGCGCGTTCGTCCTGTGACCCGTTGATATTCGCCCGATTATCGGGCTCAATGCAGAATCCGGGCAGATTGATGAAGCTTTCAGCTCGCTTCAGGTACACCGGGGAACCGTTATCAGGGCATCGTTCCTCGGCAGAAAGCGTGCCGTCTCCGGTGACAACGCATTTATTGTTGGTCTTGGCCTTGCCGCAATCACTGTCCAGGTTGCAGCGTATGCTGAGATTTTGCGTACATCCCAGAGCGCCCTCGGTATCTTCCGAAAGACATTCCTTGCCGTCTTGCTGTCCTCCCTGGCACAGGCACGACGGAATGGCGACGCTCTGGAAATTGACGTCGGTCGAATAATACCTCGTGATACTGGACGTGGAACCGTATCTGAACTTATAATATCGCGTCTCGCACGAAGCGTATCTGCTATCGCAAATATTCGCCTTCTGGAATCCGAATTTCACCTGCTTCGTGTCTCCGGTATCTGTCTGAATCACCGAGTAGGGGAACGGTGCATCCTTTTCTGCCCAGGCGCGGGTCGTCTGTTTGATCACGTAATCGGAGGTGCGGCTGAAATGGCTGCCGTCAATGCCCACAACGCATTTATTGGGAGCAAAGCAGCGGCCAAGCTTGTCTGATGGATCCAGAGGATCAACGGGTCCGCACGGATCCTCATAGCTGTTCGTGCTGTCGCAAATATCGATGACTTTTACCAAACGATAGTCCTGGTTCTTCGCGTCTGGCCCGTTCGTACCGTTCGTGCTGACATCGACAAGCTCCAGACTTCCGATATCGAAGTTATTATAGGTCGAGAAACCGCTATACTCTACCGGGTTCTGTGCCAAACTGCGATTCGTGTAGACGCCGTACTCAAGCCGTTGCGTCGAAGGGATAACCCAGTGAGCACAGTTCAAGGTCTGTGTACCGGTCGTGTATTGATCGCACACTCCGACCTGGTCGCAGAGTTGGCGGTAGGAGCCGGTCGAAGGATCGAAGACTTCAGTGGTGCTGCGGCACGAAAGCCATTCCTGGCATTGCCGGTCGCGCGTCACTTTGATAATGCGGTTGCTGTCGTTCTGGCACGAGGTATTGCTCGGATCGCACACCACCGGCGACACCAGCGATCCGTTATTATTCGTGCTCTGTTGATAGGTCGCGTAGGTGTCGAAAAGCTTGCTCGATCGGTTATTAACGTCCAGGAACAGAAGGCACCCGTCGCGCTTGCCCACCTGCCCCGAACACGAAACCGTGTCGATCTGCGCGTCATCGAGATAGTAATACCCCTTGGCTCGCTTGAAGCTCGGGTTCTGCCACCATACTTCGCTGACGCCGCCGCAGCTTGTATACGGGGCCGTCACACAAGCGGCGTCAGTCACGCACGTCTGTGCCCCCGCCGGATCGGCTTTTCCTGTGGCGGGATCAACGCAGTACGTGTCACGGCATTGCGGAAGCAGTTCATCACCGCTGAATGTCGGGGCGCTGCCGCACTGACCGCCACCCGGACGAATGCGAGCAGGATTGAAGACGGACCGACTCTGGAGCAATTCAAAATCGCACTTGATCAGCTGTTTCTTATTGCCATCAAAACCGATATCAACGCTTCGCTGCAGGGTCTGCCAGCTATTCAGCTTGTTCGTTTGGGCGGACGCAATGTACAAAACTTTCTGATCGCGATTCGGATCACTTTGGTTTTGACCGAAAACTTCGCAGGTATAGCCGGGATCGAGGTTGGTGCAATCGGTATTCGTATAACACGGTATCCCCGTTCGCGTATTGTTGCCGGTATCATTACAATACGACAAACTCAACGTGGAATTCTGATCGCAGCTGTAATTGGCAGGGCAAGCCGTAGCTGAACCTTGGCTGCACGGGCTGCTGTAATCATACGTGCTTCCGTTGGTGCAGTAATCTTCATCAAGAGGCGATTCCCAATAGCAGGTCAGATTTGCCTGTATCTTGGGGTCCGGATCGTCCGGCATTTTGCGCAGATTCACGTCAACGCTGTATGAAAAGACATCGGTACTGTCAAGAGCAGTAAAAGTCTGGCTCAAGACCGCGGTTCCCTTGGGGTCAACGCGAGTCGATCCGTACTGCAAACTTGAATTCACTTCAAAGAGATCGGTCGGTCCTCCGTTGCCGGGCGCATCAACTAAACTGTTGCCATACTGACCAAAGGCGGACCAGTCGGTCGGACGTGAAAAATTCGCGCTTTTTAATGCATTATCTCCCTGCGTGTCCAGCGGATCCTTGAATTCGGTACATCGGTCATACTGATCCTGACACTGACCGACCCAGCCATTATATTCAAAACTCAAGTTAGAGTAGAGCTTGAAGTCCGAGGAATCGAACGGCAGCACCCCGTCATCAGAACAGCCGATAGGCGTAGCACCCGCTTGCAGGCTCGCGGTCTGGAACCATCCGGTGAACAGCTGGCCCGCAATGTTAACGTTTTCCTTGTAACTGCAGGTGCGTTTGAGCGGCTGTTTGAAATAGACCAGACTCCCTTGCGTCGTCGAGTACTCTTCGCAGAATAAGCCGTCGTCAGTGCACAAGGTCTGGTCATACGTATCCGGATCGTTGATGAGCGTCTCGACGGTATATCCCGAAATATATTTTGGATGGGCCGCCGGCAAATCCAGATTCACCTGCGGACTTCCCAATGCCCGGCATCCCTTACTTGACTCGAAACAGAGGTTCTGCTGATTGTAGACAAAGTAGAAAATGCTGTCGGCCGGTACCGTGACTTCGGAAGGATCATTCTCATTGTACGTGCGCTGGAACGGGTCTGACGAATTTTTCGTATCAATGAAGGCCCGACAACCTATGACGTCTTCGCTGCACAATTTGGAGAAGGAGCGCAGATTGTACGACGTTCCGGCGCTGTCGATATACGTCTGACAGCCGAGCATAGCGCCCGGCACCGGAGCATCGCATGAGCTTGGCGTCTTCCAGCTGTTTTTGATAAGGAATGAATTTGAAATCGACTGCTGTAATAGAATGTTATCAAGGTATATTTTCGGGGTTGGGCCGCCCAAATTAATCTCCGGCTGTGCGCTAAATGCGGAGGCAACATACCACGGCCCGACGCGATACCGCTGCCAATCGCTCGCAACAGGCACCGTAAGCGTCAGCGGGCTTTGGCCCGTGGCCGGAGTAATGGTGAGAGTCGCCGACACTTCGTTCTTCATCCAAAATTCCATGTACAATTCGCGATTCGCTTCCACTTGCAGCGACTGACCCGACCGCTTCATTTGCGCGGACGTCGCGCCGAGAGGAGTTATATTCGCTATGGAATGACCTCCGGTCGTGACCGCCTGCGATGAGATCGATGACAGGTTGCTGTCCCAGGGCGCTATCGAGCCTGATTCAAAGGAGTCGAAGAAGAGCGTGCGCACGTTACCCGACTGATTACCTCGATATTCGCGGCAGCCGTTGAATTGCGCCTGGCATGTTCTGCTTTCCGACTTAAGCACAAAGAAGTTTGCGCCGGTCGTGGTACGGCGATACGTCTGGCAATCATTGCTTGCTGCGATCACCCGATCTTGTAACACGTAATGCGGGTCGCCTGCGATATCGAAGAACTCCCGGCAATTCAGGTTTGACTGAAGATCGGCAGCACTGCACGTCGTCGCAGCCGTATTAATCGCCGTATCGATACATGTCTTGCCGCCGATATCGACGTTCGTGCAGGGCTGATTCGAAGCCAAGTTGCTTTCGAGCAGGCGCCAGGTGCGTACCTGATACCCGGCCGTATCGCTGCCTTCGAGCGTGTAGTACGTGACCCCGAGCGCGTCCTCCACGCATTGTCTCACGTAATTGAAGTAATACTTGCCTTCACCGCCCTGGGCCACCTCTTCAAGGTTCGTGAACTCTTCACAGTTGACCTGCGCGGCCGGGCACTGCGTGGCTGTCGCAGCTATGAAATTCTCAGACAGAGGCGCGGGCGCCGGAGCTGGCGCAGACTCAAGCGCGTCGAAGTAACTGGAAAGCTCGAGGTAATTCTGATATCCGACGCATTCAGCAGGGCACTGGTCGTCCGAATCGATCCTGCCGGGCACTGACGCGCCGCCCGAAATCGGTTTAAATCTATCGCAACCCACGTCGTCTTTCGTGCATTGGAACTGGGACTTGCCGTACACATCCCCGTTCTCGCCATAGGTCGTGAAGCCGGAGGCGACATTGTTGAACTCGAGCTTCACCCCGTCCATGTAATAATCGCTCACGCCTACTCCGCTCGTCAGCTGGCAACGGGTATCGAAGGAAAGCAAAAGCGACGTATCAAGATTATTGACGTCAAATTTTGCCGTCAATTCATAGCGCTTCCACTGGGGCGTCAGAGAAACCGTCGTGCTTTGAGCCGGAGTTGCGGGCGAAGCGATCGACACATCCGTTGTGCAGTCAGCGTCTGACTTTCCGAGCCAGGATATCGTGAAGGTTTTATCAGCCAAAATGCCGGTGATGGCGTTCGTTGAGATCCTGTTGCCGGTAATCCCTGCCGGTATATGCACCTTGAGCCCTATGCTCCCGTAGTACGCGTTATCCCGCGTCGTGAAGACCGTATCGGGACTTCCCTGCCAGCCGTCAAAGGAGTCGGTCAGGCTATCATCGAGCCACGCAGGATCGGCGAAATCGGTCGCCGTGTTTGCGTTGAAATAATCGAAATCGCCGTTCGGGATAAGATTGACGCCGGGCGTTCCGAGCGATAGGAACTGCGAGCAGCCGACCTGATCGGCCTCGCAGCTTTGTACCTGACGGTTGAGATACAAGCGGTCATTGGGATTCCAGGCGAACACAGGGCTGTCCACGCTCCCCACATTATCCTGACTCTTACTGAACCAGCGGCACCCGTTCTGGGACGCGTCGCACAGATCAACCGTATTGCCCAGATACGCGGCCGACTGCTGGTCCACGGTCTTGGTATACGCGGCGCAACCCGCATACTGCTGCGGGCACTGGGTTCCGGCAAAACGCCACACGCTCTTCTCCTTGGTGCAGTAGCCGAACCCGCCGATGCAATTGCCGCTGTCGTCTTCCGCGAGGCAGGACACCCCATCGCTGCAATACTGCTGCCGCTCACTCACGTCGATGTCGATCAGTTTCGGTCCGTAGGAAAAGGCATTGCACTGCGTCTCCGGCGCTTTCAAGACCCAGTTGGGGTCGATGAGGTGATAATAAATATTCGATTGCGGATCAAGCTTGCAGAGCCCGTTGTTCTCATAACAATTCATGGCCTCGCGTAGCGTGATCGGGTCTTCAATAGGGCTCAATGATGCGGCTATCTCCCAGCCGATCGGGACCACGCGGTACTTGCGCAGACGCTGGATATTACTGTGGCACAATCCGCTGCGGATGCAGAACGGATCGCTGTTGACGCTGACGTTGAGGTTGGAGATAAGTGGCACGTCCGCATTGATGGTACCGTCTGCAACGGCCTCGCTCAAGGTAAGCTTCTCATTGATCGCTGACGCAAAATTGTCATCAATCGTACAATTCTCAGAGCCGACATTATTGCGATCGTCGGGGCAGATGGTGAATTCAGATATGTACTCAAATTTATTGATCGTATCCAGAGCAGGTCCCCGTGATTCGGCAAGAGTGTTCGACACCTGCTGCGTGTTCAGAAAAGACAACGGCGACGTGTTGCCGGTGCGCAATTGCTGCACGATATTCTGCCTGACCTGGTCCAGGTCAGTGCCCTGGCCTATCTGGGAGAGCGAGAACGAACCTGACCGTACATATTTTTTGACAAGACCAGCGATAAGCGACCTTCCGAAGATCGTTGCCGCGTTCAACCAAAATGAGTTTTCGCCGAGACTGAACGCCGGAAGCGTCGTATCCTTTGCAGTGTGACTTTTATCTCCAGATTGCTGGTCAAGGCGTTCGATCTCATCACAGGTTCGCTGCACATAATCTGCATCGTTTCCAAGCGTCTTATATTCGACATCCTTATAACCCTTGCACGTAGCGGCATTCAACTCTGCATATTTCTGTCGCAACTCCTGTGCACGGCGAGCTGCACTGCCAACTGCGAGCACACCTCCGAGATCGCTCTGCTGTGGTGAAAAAAGATCACCAAAAAACCCGAGCTTTTCAGATGAGCTGAAATTCTTCGTTAGATCAAAATACGGCACTCCGGACGATTGCCCGCGCCCACCGATACACTTATACCCCGTCGGGCAGTCAAAATCATCACCGCATCCGCCGCCTTTCGCCAGTTTGCATGTTGTTCCGCCCACAGCGCATTGAGCGTCCGAAGAGCATGGCACCGCGTACGGCGTACACTTACCCCCAAAAATCGCTATACAGTCACCATCATTAGTACAAAATGTTTGCGAACTAAAACTCGTCCCGCTCACAGGACTACCTTCTGTACACACGCCTGCATACGTATTCGTAGCACCCGGAAAATCGCATTGCCCTTCTGGGGCAACACACTGGCCTCCTGACCCACCAGGGCCCGTGATCGTGCTCGAAAAGCCTATCTGATCGCCCTGCCTCAGCCTGTAATTGACGCCAACAGTGCCTGCTAAGCGCTGCCAGTTGTCCTGGATCTCTCGGATATTACAATTCTGGAGCTTCTGCGGATTGTCTTCATCCAAGAGCTGCAGGCTGATATTCAATTTGAGCTGTGCGCTCGGATTGCAAATGTTGAGGCCAAGCTCATTAAGGAGTGTTGTTTCTGACAAATCCTGAAGAAAGTCGCCTATGGCCGCTTCACCGCTCTTTCGTATGATAGCGCCGAAACTTTCACGGCGCTGTAGTGACGTTTTTCCCCTGCCGCCTGTCGCAATATACTCTGCAGTTTGTTGGGCAAGTTTATTAACAAACTTCTCGGCAGCTTTCTCAAGCGCCTTCGATGATGCACGAAACCATGATTTCTCTCTAAGCTTTTCGATGTATTCCTTGATTTTCTGGATAAACGCAGGAGTATCACGAACCTCCGCCTGGGCATACACACGAGAAACGGGGGTAAAAATTAAAACACCAGCAAGAATAGCAAAAAGGATCAGCGCGTTTATTCTCGTCTTGTGATATTTAACAGGAGACATGAAATATTATTTGAGAGTCCGTAAGATGTCTTCAACATCCTGATTGCTCATGCTATTCACCTCTTCCTCCGGCACTCCAAGACTGATGAGCAGATGGCGCACTTGTTCAAGATCAGGTTCGCCAGGCTCAACCGGAGTTGAGGTCGCTGTACCCTGATCCTGCAGCTTCAAACTCTCTTCCAAAATAATGAGAAGGGTTTCATCATCGAGCGCATCCAGTTTTTGCTTGTCAAATCCCTGATCCAGCAAAATCTGCCTGAATTCCTGCATGGTCTTGTCTTTGAGCGTTATGTCCGAACCGGAAAACTGGGGGAACAGATCGGAAATTTTGGTGTCCGGCGTTACCAAACGAATGCCCTGGCAATCCTGCCCCTTCGCGCAGTTCGGATCGCTCCCGGCCTTCACCTCCGCGTCATCGGATAGACCGTCCGAATCGCTGTCGGCAAGATACGGGCTGGTTCCATAGAGATTGATCTCGTCGTAATCATTCAAGGTGTCCCCGTCCGTGTCACTGGTGCGCTGACCTGCCTGCTGCTGTTCCTGCGTCTGCGGGATAAGCGCCAGCAGCTGATCCGGCGTAATGCTATTCAGATTAAAGGGCGTGCGGATGCTTTGCATAATGCCGTATCCGCCGTATCCCAAAACTATGATGCCTGCTATCGCGATGATGGTGGCAAATGTTTTTGTTTTAGTTTCTAAGGTTTGCATACCTGTTTCCTGTTCGCGAAGCCCCTCCCATGATGACTCTCTCACTGCTCTACTCGTGCTGACATTAAGAGTCCCTACCATTAGCCTTTTTTCTAAGGCTCGATATTGAAATATTATAGCATATTCGAGACTGCACAGCCAATGTTTGACAGATTGATCCGTTGGTATATGATAAGCTTATCTTAAGATTAACATACAGATATGGCAGAAAAAATTGTAGGGTTGAAGGCCTTGCGAGAACATACTGATACCTATATTGCGCAAGTCCAAAAAGGCGCAACATTTTTGGTTATGCGAAAATCGAAACCGGTGTTCAGGCTCATTCCTGTTGATGGGGATGTTTGGGAGACTGTTGTTGACTTCAGCAGCATCAATCCCCAAGGAGTTCCGCTTGATATTGTTAAGAAGGCGATAACAGGGCTCCTCACGAAGGAGCGCCATGGATAAGATACGCAAGTTTTTGAGGAGATTGCCAAAAAAGGAACTGCAACGGGTAGTAGTTATCATCAATAAACTTGAGCGCAAGAATATAGAGGGACTTGATATAAAGAAACTCGCCGGGCAGGGAGACATTTTTCGCGTACGCTCCGGGAACATCAGAATATTATTCCTGCGTACCGCAAAAGGATATCGGATTGTCTCAATTGAGCGGCGAAGCGATACAACGTACGACCTCTAAAATATAGCGCAAGTTCTCCCTCGGCAAGCCGGACAAGATGCGAAGAAATACATCAATTCACGGTAACGCGCGGGCAAGCGACCTCCAATCGTCAGGCGAAAGGCCTTGAGCGCGCGAATCAACGGGGATTGTGCAATGCTCGAGCACAGAGGCGATCTCTGACTTTTCACCCGCGAGGCCCGCTGCCAGATTATTCACCAATTTTTTTCGCTTTGCGCTAAAACCAAGGGCGATCAATTGCCAAACGCGCTTCTCCGATTCAGGATACTGCCATGGCCTGATGCCTCGTATCCGCAAAATAGCGGAGTCAACCTCCGGGGCCGGATAAAATGCGCTCCGCGGAACCGTTTGCAGCAACTCCGGGGTGCCATAGAACTGCACGCTCAAGGATAATTTGGAATGGTCTCCGGGTTTCGCCACGATCCGCTCCCCGACTTCTTTCTGCACCAGCAAAACGATACGCTCTGGGATCATCGGATACGCGATCAAGCGTGAAATGATCCGGGACGTAATATGGTAGGGAATGTTCGCGACCACCTTGTAAGATCGCCCGATACCGAGATCCAGTTCGCGGGCAATCTCCTCGAAATGCACTGCGATGATATCACGATAGAGCACACGCAAGTTCGTGTTGACGGAACGCAGCGATTCGAGCAGCTTCGTAAAACGCGTGTCCTGTTCTACGGCAAGGACCGTGTGGCAGCGTGCGACGAGTTCAGCCGTAAGCGTGCCGATGCCGGCTCCGATCTCGAGGACGCGGTCGGCGGGAGCAAGGTCTGACGCGGCAATGACGGCATTGAGCGCCGTGTCCGATATGAGAAAATTCTGGCTGACCATCGGATCGGGCTTGATACCGAACTTCTTCAGCAAAAAAAGAACTGATTCGCGAGACATCAGATCAACATGTACAGAAGCGTCATTAAGCCGGCCAGAATGAAGGCGGCATGGTAGGCAGCCATACCGGTCCAGATTTGCAATAACGCGAAGGTAAGCACCAGGGCCGTCAGTTTGCCAACGACCAAACTCATCTCAAAAAACAATACCGTCTGCATGACCTTCATCCGCTGCGCCCGTTCGTACGTCAGCGATATAAGGGGGACGCTGACTGACTCCTTGGAAAAACGCGACAACGTTTCGAACGCGAATACCCCCCATGGGTTCCTGACGATGAGACGCACGAACCACACAAGAGCATACAGAATGCTGCCGAACCGAAGCACTCGCTGCTTATCTCCCCTGTCCGACATGCGGCCGATGAGCATGGTAGCGAAAACGGTAATGAGGGTCGCGAAAGCAACGATAAGTCCTATGTTGAACAGGTTACCGATGACGACCATCATAAAAACCGGCCAGACCACAAGCGCTATCAGCTCCTCGCCATAACCCATGTACCCAAGGAGTCTCCTCCAATTCTCCCGCGCGAAGAGACGCTTGTATGTCGCGGCATAGTCGAATGCCTGGGGCACGAATACTTCCCCGGTGGACAGAAGCGGCAGGTTTGAAAGCAGAAAAATAACGGAAACAACGATAAAGAGGGCAGCGAAACCGAATACCTGCAAAATAACGCCTGCAAGAAACGGCGCGGCGATGTTTGTAATGAGAACAAGACTGTCGATACCGCCGATCTCGCGACCGTCCTCGCGTGCATTGATATTAAACGCAAAATCAGCATGATACGCCGGCCAGTACAGTGTCTTCTGCACCGCATACAGGATCGCAGCCACGAAGAAAAGCCATGGATATCCGGCGATATTGTAAAAAACAATATAGTAGCAGATAAATACGATGGTGCTCGCGATGATGCTGTGCTCGAAACCGAATCGTCTCGCGAACCGCGCGCCAAGCGGAATTATAAAAAAATATACGGCATAGACGACCAGAAAAAACACTATGATGTAAGACAGCGAATACC
>JACQKJ010000028.1 GCA_016204595.1 Candidatus Komeilibacteria bacterium
AAAATTTTGAAAATAATAAGAAAAGAAAAAACCTCTCACACATTGTTGCGCGAGAGGTCGATTACTTGAATGGATTTTATGCCCGATGTTCCATACACCATGCTCTGGCGTTTTGAAACATTTGGAGCCATGGAGAAGCATCGAGGCTTTTCCATGAAGATGGCATCCACGGCCATTGCCACAAACGAAAACAACGCTCCGGATGAGGCATCATTGCAAGATGTCTTCCATCAGGAGAACAGAGCGCTGCAGACCCGCGAGGTGAACCATTCGGGTTGTACGGATACTCTTCGGTCGGGTTGCCGTAAGGGTTGAGGTATGCCAGAGGTGAGAGCTTTTGCCCCATGACTACCTCTCTGACTGATTGGTTTGGGTACAGAAGTCTCCCTTCACCATGTGCGACCCACACACCAAGCCTCGAGCCCTCCATGCCGGCAAGAAGTACCGACGGGCTTGGCAAAATTTCCACCTGCACCCATCGAGATTCAAATCGGCCTGAAGTATTGTGGACAAATCTTGGTTGCTTAGTATCCGTGATTCCCTTCCACGGAACCCATCCGAGTAGCGCCATCAACTGGCAGCCGTTGCACACGCCCAGCGAAAACGTGTCCTCGCGGGCGTAGAAGCGGTCAAACATCTCGCTCAACCCCCTATTGAAGCGGATTATTCCTGCCCAGCCTTTTGCGCTGTCGAATACGTCCATGTAGGAGAAGCCTCCCGGGAAGATGACTCCCCGAAACGAATCTAGGGTCATTTCGCCTGCTAAGAGGTCTGCCATGTTTATGTCGAGAGGTTGGAGTCCGGCAGCCAAACATGCCGCTGCAATCTCGCGATCGCCGTTTGTACCCTCCTCGCGTATGATTGCTACGCGAGGACTTTCTGGCGCGCCCAAGTGCTCACAAGATGTTGCTGCCGGGACAAACGAAAGCTTGTATGCCAAGGCTTTGCCGATATCTGGAAGCAAAACTTGGTGGCCTCGGTGTTCCTCTTGAGCGCATCCGATTGTTGTCTGCAGTTCCTCGAGTTTTACACTCGTTTGTTCCCACCACCAGCGAAGTTCGTTGATCTCTGCGTAGAACAGGAGGTCATCGTCGCCAAAGGAGGCGAGAATTTCGCACGAGGTTTTGTCTCGAGTCGCGCCAACCAGCGAGAGCGGGATGTCGAACATGTTGCATATTTCACTTACTCGCCGTTTGTTTTCTGGGAGTACCTCTAGTACAAACCCTAATTCTTCACAGAACATTTCAGCTATCGCTGTCTCGATTTCGTTTACGTACAGGCCAAACCCGCACCGGCTTGCCATGCACATCTCGGCGACTGCGGTTATGAGGCCGCCATCGCTTCGATCGTGTAAAGACAGAATCAATCCTTCGTCAATCATCTGCTGCACTGCAAGAAACGCGTTTTTGAGGAGCTTTGGGTTGTCAACGTCGGGCGACTCATCACCAAGCTGATTGAACGCTTGAGCGAGAGCCGAACCACCCAGACGATTCTTACCCAAACCGAGATCGATAAGGTAGAGGTGGCTCTCTCCCGGCCTTTTGATATCCGGGGTGACTTTCTTGGTGATGTCGGGTACGGGTGCGTACCCAAGCACAACCAGGCTTCCGGGGGCCTTTACGAGTTCTCCCGAAATACTTGCTGCCATTGAAAGGCTATCCTTGCCTCCGTCAACCGCGATGCCAAGCTCGATCATGAGATCGGACATGGCGACTGCTGCATCACAGAGCAGAGCGCCTTCGTGGGGCAGTTTTGCCGGCCACATCCAGTTTGCACGACACCTAATATCTCCGATGTCGCTGATTCGTACCGAAGCCATGTTGGTAAGACATTCTGCCACTGCCATGCGAGCTCCAGCTGCCGGATCAATGAGTATCTTAATGGACTGCTCACCAAGTGCACACGTACTACCGGTAAGCCCAAAGTGGCTCTGGGCATTTACACTTGCGTCGGCGATTGGAATCTGGGCGATCCCGCAACATTGCTGCTGTGCTACAAGCCCCGTAACGCTTCGATCAACCTTGTGCACGAGGAACCCTTTCGAACCAACGCTGGGAAGCTTGAATACGGCCTGGATTGCTTCTCCTACCGTCATGTCTGGTAAGTCGAGTGGCTCGAGGTTTTTGATCCGCCGGTTTGATTCGAAAGTCTTTGGGGGCATGTTGGTGAGGACTTGTTCTAGATTGAGGTCAACAGGAGTCGTTCCGTTTTGACTGTCCTCGACGATGACTTTTCCGCTGCCGTCTATTTTTCCGAGCACTTCGCAGTTGACGCGTTCACGCTGGCAGACTGATTGAAAGAGCTCAATCTGATTAGGTCTCACCAGGAGTCCGTATCCCTCTTGGAATTCGGCGCTCCAGATTTTGAGAACAGACATCGTTTTGTCGCCGAGTGCGATTTTGCGG
>JACQKJ010000029.1 GCA_016204595.1 Candidatus Komeilibacteria bacterium
ACTGATGACGAAGGAAGCACATCAGGCGAATGGGAGCGCAGCACGGCAAGAGAAATGCTTTTGAAGAACCGGCAGTATCATGAGCTGTATCTGACGCAGAAGCCCATGCATGATGCCGAAGGGCGGCTCAAAGCGCCGAGCGTTTCGAACTGGCTTGCTGATTACCTCCATGTAATGGGCGCCGAAGGGTCCGACACGCTCAAACGGAGCCAGTACCTGGCAAAAAGCAAGAATGCCGAGAGATTGAACGACGCGGAGAAGAAGAACATCCTTAATTTTCTATTCTCATACGAAAACGACACGCGTATGTATTGGCGTGTTGCGGAGGGGAACTATATCCTGGTGGAAACCGAGCTGCCTGAGGAGGAAAAGACGTCACGCAGAGAGCAGCAGGCAACACAGCACATGTCAGATCTGCTCGCTTACTACGCGGACATACAGCGCAATTATGAACAGCAGTTTGCCCGAGAGCGCGCCGCCCTTGCGGTGGAGGCGGGGGGGAATATGAGCAGACTCGGTGATATCATCTGGGACGCGCTGGGCGTCCAAAATGCGGACCGGTGTCTGGCCGCGCTCAACATGCTCGTGGACAGCCACGCGCTCTGGGATGTGCTGAAGACCGATCAGCGATACCGCGGTATTGTGGCCAGATTCATTGATGCGCACTATGGAATAGAAGCAAAGACATTCTGGGGCGGGGATGTGACGACCTCTATCGGCCTTGCTTTGCTCTGGCGTATCATGTTCGTTGAGAAGCTGCAGCTCGAAGAAGGGCGCGCAGCGATACTTGCTGATTATTTCTCCAAGAAATTAGCCCAAAAAACAAGCCCGATGTATCTGGATCTGCAATCAGGCAAATTTATTTTTCGAGAGATTTCCTACAAGGACAGGCAATTGAGTTTCATGTGAGGAATGAGTAACGCGTAACGAGTAATGCGGTGACTCTCGTTACTCATTACTAATTACTCGTTCCGGAATTACGCGCGTTCCACGTATTCGCCGGTGTCGGTGTTGATCCGAATGCTTTCCCCGGAGTTGATGAAAAGAGGGGCCCGGATCTCGAGGCCGGTTTCCACGGTCACCATTTTTGTAGCGGATCCCGAGGTATCGCCGCGCACGCCTGGCGGAGCGCTGGTAACTTTGAGCGCAATTTTTTTCGGCAACTCAACGCTTACGGGCTTGCCGTTGTAGAGCATCACGTCAACATGCTGCCCTTCCTTGAGATAGCCGCTTCGCTCGCCCATGAATTCCGCATCAAATTCATACTGCTCGAAGTTTTCCGCGTCCATGAAATAGAAACGTCCCTCCTGGGTGTAAAGGTAGTTCGCTTTCCGTCGCACCAGGTCCGCTTCCTCGGCCTTGTCCGCCCCGGAAAAACTTTTTTCCAGGGTCGAACCGGTGACCAGATTTTTCAGCTTCGTCCGCAGGGTCGCTCCGCTGCGGGCCATTTTTATATGCTGGGTAAACGTCACGACGTACGGCTGATCATTCAGAGTAAGAACAGTACCCAACTTGATCTCGCTCATTGATAACATATGGATAGGGAATGAGGAACGGGGAATGGGGAATGAGTAAGGAAGGGGCAAATCTCTCGTTCCTCGTTCCTCATTCCTTGTTCCTCGTTAATCGATTATTTCGGGATGTACGGCAAGAGTGCCATGAATCTGGCCCGCTTGATAGCCTGCGCGAGTTTTCGCTGATGCTTGGCGCACACGCCTGATCTCCGCCGCGGCACTATTTTCGCGTATGATGACGTGAAGCGCACGAGCGTCTGAAAGTTCTTATAGTCGATTGACTTTATCGCACCGACACAGAAGTCGCAGAATTTTTCCCGCTGGGGGGTTGTTTGTGTAGCCATACTGATCGTTTAGAAAGGAATATCTTCAATGTTAATTTCTTCCTCTGCAGGAGGCGCTGGCTGTTCAGCCGATGGTCCAGCGTCCACCTGCGGCGCTGAAGGCGCAGCGTAGGTCATGCCGCCCGAGGCCCCGGCTTTATCCAGCATGATCATATTGTCGGCGATGACCTCGGTGCGGTATCGCTTGATCGCGTTCTGATCATCCCAGCTGCGGGTCTGAAGCCGGCCTTCCAAATAGATCTTGCTTCCCTTCTTGATGTATTGCCCTACGATCTCCGCCAAGCGTCTCCACGCGACAATGTTGTGGAATTCGGTTTTTTTCTGCTGTTGTCCGTCCTTATCTTTCCAAACTCTGTTTGTTGCTATCGAGAATGAGGCGACGGTTTGTCCTCCGGGTGTCGTTCTGATCTCAGGATCACGAACGACGTTTCCGATGAGCATTACTTTATTGAGATCCATACGTGTATGTTAGCTTATAATATCGGTATCCAAGAGCTCGTCGAGTTTTTTATCCAAATCCTCAAGGCTTATTTTTGAATCCTTTTTTGAGGTCTGGTCATGTTTCGGTGAGCCGATCGAGGGTTTGTCCCCCTTGCCGGCGCGGGTATCCTGTTGCGTCATGCGCGCCTGAGCCCGCTTCTGCGCCTGTTCCTGCAGCAGCATCTCCTTGGCTGACATAGGTTTCTTGTCGATCAGAAGGAACCGCATGATCGTTTTCGCAAGCGTCAGCTGTTTTTTGAGCCCGAGCAGCGAATCCTGCTCAGCGTCAAATTCGACGACCGTGTAGTAGCCGTATTTTTCATTCTTGATCGCATACGCAAGCTTCCGCCGTCCCCCTGGCTCCTGCTTGGTGAGCTTTGCGCCCGCCTTGGCTATCCAGTCCGCGATCTCTGATTGTATTCCTGCTACCTCGGTTTCAGGCACAGCCCCGGACACGAGATAGAGCATCTCATAATGTTTCATGAACACCTTACTTTAATGATTAAAGAGTAAGGACCCGACAGGCCTTTGGCCTGGGGTATGGTTGATACATGATTTCCCGCTCTGCTGAGAACAAACGTATCGTGCCGAACAATAGCATGGGTTACCGCTCCTGTCAACCCCGTTAGAGATCCCATACAATAATGAATATCACACGACAAGTTCTTGATAATAAAAATTATATCCAAACGAGAAATTATTTGGAGGGATCTCTAACGGGGTCAAGGAAATGCAGACGCTCTCGTAATAGATAGGAAATGCGAACCTCAGCTGTTTTTTTTCAAAGCTCCTTGCTATACTTACCGTTGCAATGTCGACCTACGCATTCATTTTAGGCCGAAATCCTGAGCTATCCTTGGAGGAACTGATCGTCGCCCTCAGTCCGCTCGGAGCAATCACGGAGGCAACGGAGCGTTTTCTTATTTTTAAGGGTGAGATAAGTCCTGTTGTCATCCTGTCGCGGCTCGGAGGGACCGTGAAAGTCGCTGAGATACAGGAACACTTCGAACAGCTCTCTGATTTTACGCGCGACCGATGGCTGCATATGCTTCGTTCGGAGCTTCGGGACGTCAAGGGAAAATTTCTGTACGGGGCGAGCGTCTACGGAGGCAGCGCGGCAGACATCAAGGAGATATATGCGCTGGGTATTTCGCTTAAAAAATATCTCAAAGCATTGCCGATCTCCGCTCGTTTCGTGAGCAACCGCGAGGGAATACTTTCCTCGGTTGCCGTGCAGAAAAACAATCTGATCAATCGCGAGTTGGTTTTGCTGCACGGTACGCAACCCGCCCGACTTCGCGTTGACGACCCGTCCGCAATGACTTCCTCAACGCGAAGTCGGGCGGGAGTCAATGCGGGCGGGTGGTACGCCGGCCTTACGGTAGCTGTTCAAGATTTTGACGCGTACGGATTGCGAGACTACGGGCGCCCCGCGCGGAATATGCTTCGCGGCATGCTCCCGCCGAAACTCGCTCAGGTGCTGCTCAATCTTGCCGAAGTCAGGGCATCGCACCGGTTGCTCGATCCGTTTTGCGGCGGTGGTACCATCGTGCAGGAAGCGCTGCTGGCAGGCATGACCCATGTATGGGGAACCGATAAGGATCCGGCCGCCATTGCCGAAGCTGGCGAGAATTTCGATTGGCTTCAGTCGTCGTTCGGAACACACCGGCCCAATCTCGCGGTCCATGATGTGCATGAGCTTGATCGCAGGTATGATCGGCATTTTTTTGATGCCATCGTCACGGAGCCGTTCCTCGGTCCGCCGCGTCTTTTGACGCGGCGGAAACTCACCCAGAGTGATCTTGCGGACATACAGCGCCAGACCTCCGTACTGTACAATGCGCTGTTCCGGGTCGGGCGTTCGCTGGTGAAGCCGGGCGGTGCCATGGCGGTCATTTTTCCGGTGTTCCGGGTGCTTGATTCCGAACGCCTGTCCGGTAACTTTTCCTCGTATGTAGCCATTGGATGGCAGTTGGTACCGCCCCGGTTAACGCAATACTACCCGCAGGCGAGGCTCTCGCCGCGCGGGACCCTCGTGTATAGCCGAGAAGGTCAGGTTGTTGCGAGAGAGCTTACCGTGTGGCGGTCGCTGCCGCGATAGTTTTGATAAACCTGTTACAATTGCAGCAATGAGGGTTACCTTTTGGGTTGCGCAGTAGAGTACAATGGTTGGGTTTAATCACTAACCCCACCTTGTATGCTTCTACGACACGTTCGTTCCACCCACGAA
>JACQKJ010000030.1 GCA_016204595.1 Candidatus Komeilibacteria bacterium
CCGTGCCTTCGCGCCGGAGACGAACACGCCGCGTCCCGCCGCCGCCGACGCCCCGTTGAATACAATCACATTGCTTCCAATAGTGTCACTACTAGCTGTATTTAAATTTACATAGTTGACATCGCCATCGGCGGTTTCAAACCACCAGATGTGGATAAGATCCCCGGTGCCGCCCGGCGTCCACCGGTCATACCACACATCAAATGCCGCCCCGGTGATGGTAAGGTCATCGTCAATTTCCGCACCAGCATTCCACGTTTGTCCGCCATCCGTGGTCTTCACGTATTTAAAGTCGGCGTCGCCGCCGTCTACGTAGAAGAAGTAGCCAATTAAGGGTGTAGTCCAGACTAGATTACGCAAACTACGCCATTGACCAGCAGCTCCTGTGTCAATTGATATATCTGCCGCTTGCGCCTTTTGGATTTTTGGCGGAAAATTGAAAATCTGCGGAAAACCGGAAAAAATCCAATTTGCAATAACGAAAAAAACAATGATCGAAGAAATGATTTTTCTAGGCTGTGCTTTCTTCATCGTATGCCGATAGCGTGTATTAGTAGAACGATATTAGTATGCTGTCCCCACCAAGTATCGACTCCCGGAACAGCCGTTCCTGCTGCCCGGTTTCCAAACTCTCTAAAAACGAGGCGTCAACGCCTCTGCTTGATGAAATGCTGACTTGGGTGATCTCGGGATGCGTCGCTACCACGGTGATCCCCGACAGATCAAATCCTTCTATCTCGCGTATCGGCATCGCATATTCGGGCCTGATCTCGAGCGTCGCGATCATCTGTCGCTCCTGTGCGCCTGCAGGAAAACCGGCGCTGAATAAAAGCGTCACAAGCAACGCTACGATGCCGATCTGTTTCATGCTGCCAGACGCAATAACCGTTGATCATATTTTTTGTATTTGTTGTTTGGATCGTCCGCTCTCTTATGGGTTCGGCGCGGTCGAGGTCGGTGTTCCTGCGGTCAGAACGATGACTATCGGCATTGTCTGATCTTGCCGGGCGCGATATGTTGCGTCCGCATAGCCATTCGCGCGCAAGAACGTGACTATTTTTTTCGCCACGGTCCTGAAGTTACGCTGATAGTACACGACCGAGGGGCCGGTTGCTTCGCTCTCGGCGCTCTCACCGGCGGCTTGCGTGTAGCCCGCACCCTTCAGAACATCTGCGATACGTCCTGCTTCACCTGTTTCAGCTCCGGCATTCAAAACGAGAACGGCGACGGATTCTGGCTTCACGTCACGGTAGGTGCCCAGCTCCGCTTCCATATCGCCCCAATCAATATCGTCAATGCTCCATGCGGCCATCACGAGGTCATACGAAATCGACCCGCTCTCGATCTGCCGCACGACCGCCGAAGCGATCCCTTTTTGTTTGAGCGTCACAAGCTTATCTTTCGCCGCTGACGTGAACAACACGGTCATGCGTTCACTGTTGGCTTCCGCGGCGCCCTCGTCCTTGACCACCGAAACCCGATACCCAAGGCTCTGTAGTCTTTTCTCCAGAAGTTTCGTCACCGCTGACGGTTCTTCTGCCGGATCATAGATACCGACCGAAATGTCCTTAGGTTCCACCAGGATGGTCTCCGCCGGAGCGTTCTCTCCATTCACTGTGTCAGTATTGGTCAGATCCACGCTCGCAACACCGGACCGCACAGCCATCCAGTACATACCGCCAATGCCGAGAAGCAGGATACCGATGATGATCAGTTGTTTTTTCATCCCGTTACAAATCCCAAATTACTTGTTAATGTTGCATATAATGATTTCATTGAAAACTGGATGTATAGGTGTATGTAATGCTGAGCGGGATTTGTAACGGGATTCATCCCCTTTTTGAAACCCATTACATTAAATTATCATTCCTAATAGTAACCATAGTATAACTATTTTCGTCGCAAACAAATGTCGTATGGGAGTTCTAACGGGATTCATACTATTTTTTTCTTACGGGTCCGCTTGACTGGCGCAGTGCCTGATGCGCGGGGCTTGATGGTGACCGTAGCGGGTGTTGTTAATGGTTCCGCTTGAGCAGTTTCCGGCCGTGGCCGAGCTGGCACTGCAGCTGCGGCTGGCATCGGGGCAGCGGTCTGTACCCGAGGAACTGTCGGCGAGGGACTCTCAGTGGATTTGCCCGGAACGCGGATGGTCTGGCCTGGTGTGACGGTCGGTGTTTTCAATTTGTTCGCCTTCGCCAGTTTCTTCCAGCTGATACCCGCGGCAGATGCGATAGTTCCAAGCTGGTCGCCCGGCCGTACCGTGTATTCTTTCCATTTTTTGCCACCGCCGCGCATGCGCCCGAAAATTCCCCAGACAAGCAGGAGCAGTATCAGGATGCCGATGACTCCCAACACATTCCAGGGGATGACCCATACATCAATGGCCGACGAGGTAAGCTTCTCCGGCCCGTTCACTCCGTCATAGCTCACGACAGCCTGGAATATGAAATGCCCGAAAACCGGCTTGGGCCATTCCAAGTTCATATCTACCTGCTTGTCTCGCAGCAACGATAGTTCGTTCTCCAGCTTTGCGCCCTTGAAAAAATTAGTTATATCGGAAAAATCAAGGTACAGCCCGTTGGTGAATTTCGAGTTCGGGAACCATGCTGTCTTGCCCCATCCGGTCACCTGTACCGACGCTGCCGCTTTGAGCGACACGTTGCTTTTATTCACGATACCAAAGTTCGCGACGTAGATCGTGCCTTTCGCAGCGGTCGTTTCTTCGCGCACCGTGAAGGTCGCAAGCTCCAATTTTTTCACAAGCTCGCCCGGTACCGTTTCATACACACGAATGCCGACGCGCGTGACGATGGATGCGCCGGAAGAACCGACATCCACCGACGGCGCATTCGTCTTTTGCAGAATAATGCCGCCCGAGTGCTCTCCCACGCTCGCGTCAACGGGTATCGTAATAGCGAAACGCACGCCGCGTTCGGTCCCGGGCTCCAAGGTCACAATGTTCTCATCAAGATGTATCCATGCGCCGACCCCTTCGCGCGGATCTTTCTCGTCACGAAGCGCGAAATTGCCGTCGCCGGTCGCGACGGAATCAACGGCGTATAATTTGACGGTCTGGGTCTGGTCGGATGTGTTCTGCAGGGTCAGCGTATCCTCCTTGCTCTCGCCTGTATCCAAATTATAAATAAACCATGAATCAGAGTACTGTATCCCCGGATCAGGGTTCGACGGATATCCGCCAATGCCGCCTGATGAGAGCGCTGATGCGTACTGTGCGATAGAAATGACACCAAAAATCAGGAACACGCCGAGCGACCATACATAGTACTGTTGTCCTCCCCTGTTTTTCATTTTTATTTCAATTGTATGATTGAGAGCGAATTTCACAAAGTGCCGTTATTATAACAGAAACAAGGAAAAACAAAAACTGCCCTGCTGTTCGAGCAAGGCAGATCGCAAACACGGGCTATTAACTGACGGTCAAGGTGAGGGTCGTCGTCAAACTCTGTGCAGTCGGATTCGACGGAATGAATTGCTGGAGCGAGAAGTCGGTTATCCAGTAATCGCCTTTGCCGCTTGCGGCGGCGGCGGTGTAAATGGAAAGCGAAGTCACGGAGGCGGAGAAACAGCCTAAGGATCCCTTGGTGATGCCTGACGTATCCTGTCCTGCTTCTGATCGTATGGCGCCGCTTGCGACAATGAAGCACATTTTACCCAAGTTATCATTTGAGCCAGTGCCGTCATAGTCGAGCTGCATCACGTCCTGGCCGGATTTCCAGTCAGTGCCCGAAAGCGCAAAGGTCCAACCTGCACCGGAGCCGCGGGCGTCAGAAATGCGCATCGCTCCCAGATCAGACATGGTCGACGTCTGTGAAACAAAGAGAACGCTTGCGCCATTAAAACTGTTGCTGGTGGACGCAGAAACCAACTGGAGAACGCCGGCGCTGATGGTATTATACGCTGTGACGTTACCCGTCGTGGCAGCGATCGAGCGGGAACTCATCGTCAGTAATTGCGCCATAATCAAAAAAACTGCGATAACGATGCCTATTCTCATACCCCGTGCTACCGGCTGCTGGATCGTTACTGTATTGTTTCTCATATGCTACGTGACCGTGAATGTCAGTGTGGTCGTCAGATTCTGCGCCGTAGGATTGGAAGGTATGAATTGCTGTAGTGAGAAGTCGGTGATCCAATAGTCGCCCTTACCGCTTGCCGCAGCCGCAGTATAGATAGAAAGCGAGGTGGTGCCAGCAGAGAAGCAGCCGAGCGAGCCCTTCGTTATGCCTGAAGTATTTTGACCGCCGACCGATTGTATAGCACCGCTCGCGACAACGAGACACATTTTCCCGAGATTACCGTCAGAACCGGTACTATCATAATCCAGCTGCATCACGTCCTGTCCGGCTTTCCAGTCGGTTCCGGAAAGAGATAACGTCCAACCTGCCCCTGAACCACGCGCATCGGACAATTCGACAGCGCCGACATCGGCGAGCGTAGAGGTCTGAGCAGTGAACAATACAGACACACCGCTAAAACTATTGCTGGTCGATGCCGAGACGAACTGCAAAACGCCGGCACTGACGGTCGTATAGGAGGTCCAGCTTGCGGTCGCTGCCTGTGTCCGCGTGCCGAGCGTGAACAGCTGGTAGCTCATGGCTATCACAACCAGAGCTACCATGACATCCATCATGCGCGATGTGCCCGTACGCAACTGGTCGGTATGTGTATCCATTGCCGGTACGCGTTACTTTCTTAGCTCAAGGTGAGCGTAAGCGTTGTAGTAAGATTCTGCGCAGTCGGATTGGAAGGTATGAATTGCTGGAGCGAAAAATCGGTGATCCAGTAATCTCCTTTACCGCTTGCTGCAGCTGCGGTGTAAATAGAGAGGGAGGTTACCGAGGCCGAGAAACAACCAAGAGAACCTTTAGTGATACCGGTTGTGTCCTGGCCTGCCACTGACTGGATCGCTCCGCTTGCGACAATGATGCACATTTTACCAAGGTTATTATTTGATCCGGTTCCGTCATAGTCAAGCTGCATCACGTCCTGGCCAGCTTTCCAGTCTGTGCCCGAAAGCGCAATGGTCCAGCCTGCTCCGGAACCGCGGGCATCCTGCACCTCGACAGCGCCCAAGTTAGGAGCTGTAGAGGTCTGCGAGCTGAATGACACCGACACGCCGGTGAAACTATTGCTCGTGGATGCGGACACGATGCTCAGCGTTCCTGCGCTGACCGTCGTGAACCAGGTTGAGTTCGCCGTTGCCGCGAACGTACGGGTCCCCAGCGTGAACAGTTGATATGATATGAGCAGTACAGCGATCACGACGCCGATGTATACCATGCGGTGCGGGCGCGCTTTGATGCCCATCTCGGCAAGCCGATCCTCATCGCGAAAATAGTTGGTCTTCTTGATCAGATCAAGGATCTTTTTAACTTGCGCTTCAGTATAATAACGCCAGCCGCGGCTATCCCGTTCTGCTGCCGGAAGAAATCCCATCTCTTCCCATCGAATGATAGTGGTTTTGTCCCGATCGATCTGTCGGGCTATATCTATGAGGCGATAGTGTTTATCCAACATAGTCGTATCGTATTAAAAAAGCCTTATTTCTCGCCAAAATAAAGCTGCGTGGATAACAAGACTTACTATATAGACGGACATTTTGTTTTTATTTTGGCGGCTAGTTACCTTCCGAACCCTTGTACTATGGCGCGGTAGTAACACCGTACTATAAGTATAGCGCAAAAATGGCTAAAAGTCAATCATTTGAAGTATTTTAGCGCTAATATTAGCTGCAGAATTGGTTAAATTAAATTCTTAAAAAATAGGGCTAATATAAAGCAAAATTAGATGATTTCAATCTATTAAATATCTAATTTAAGGGATTCTATTGTCCATGATTCTAACCGATTTCCGGACTCAAAAAAATGCCTTTCTTTAGCGGAATTGTCTTTTGGTCAGAAAACTCCAGCTCTTCTCCGTACAGCTGGGTTATCTGATTCGGGGTCAACGCATCAGTTAGGTGGATGATCACGCGCTGGGACGGAAGAGCCCGCTTCTTTATCTTGCTCATATCGGTTCTTGCGGTGATCCTTTTCACCTCGATGGGCCCGAGAGCGGTTATCGCCTCCATGCCCGCGCTTAAAATACCCGTAATGATCTCACCCGTAAAAAAGGAGCCGGTAAGCTCCTCATCCGTTCTTTCAACTCGGACGAGTGCTCTCATATGAATTCACGCATAAGTCTTTTCAAATCCCTGTCATGAGACCGCGTACGCATAAGCGATTGTTTGAGATAAGGAAGCTCTGCCTGATAGGAAGGTCGCGCCGCATCCTGATAGAAGATACCTACAGGGAGCTTACCCTGCTCCAGGGCTTTTGCAAGTGCGGTCAACCTGTCGGTCGGGCGATGTCCCATATCGGCCAGCGAGTAAACCGAATCATAATACGAACCATAGGTATCGAGCTTATTGAACGTCACGCAGGGCTGGAACATATCAACAAATGAAAAACCTGTATGCTCAATGGCCGCAATCATTAAATCTACCAGTTCATCGAGGCGCCCGGCAAATCCACGTGCTACAAAACTTGCGTTAGCGGCAAGCGCCAGAGCGATCGGATTAAGCGCTGTTTCGATGATGCCTGCCGGAGTTGATTTTGATTTAAATCCTTTGCGTGAGGTGGGGGACGACTGGCCCGTGGTCAATCCATAGATACTGTTGTTGTGGACCAGATAGGTGACATCAACATTCCCCCGGATAGCCTGTATAAAATGATTGAGCCCCTCTCCGTAGCCGTCGCCGTCGCCTCCGGCGATGAGCACGGTCAGATCCCTGTTTGCAAGCTTTGCGCCGACCGCGACCGGCACTGCACGTCCGTGCAATCCATGAAACCCGTACGCGCGTATCGTGTTCGCCATATTGCCGGAACAGCCGATACCGTAGACCATGAGTACTTTGTGCGGCGGTATGTGCAGCCGCGCTAGCGCTTTTTTGAGCGCGGTCCAGATCGCGAAATTGCCGCACCCGGGACACCAGGTCGGGGCGTGTTTTGATTCGTACTGCTTATACTCGCTGTGATGTTCCATTAGTGCATCGAAAGAATGCGCTCTTTAATATCGAGCGGATACAACGGCCGACCGTCGAACTTGAGCATTTTGTGCTCCATATAGATGCCGGTCTGCTGGCGAATAAGCCCGCCCAGTTGCGCGGTCGAATTATTCTCGATGAGGAGTGCTCGCTTGCTTCGCTTCAAGATACGGTGCACGGCTTCGGACGGGAACGGCCAGACCACATTGATATGAAGGAAATTGATCTTTCTCTGCATACGACGAGGTAACCAGGATAGGGCATCGAGTATGGGGCCTTTGGTAGAGCCCCATCCAACAACGGTCAGACGCGCCCGGGGATTGCCGTACAGCTTTGCTCCATTGATCTCCTCTGATGCTTTCGCGAATTTTGCGGCTCGTTTGCGCACCTGCGCGATGCGGTTCGCTGATTCCTCGTTCGAAAACCCGTAGGTGTCGTGTTCATCGCTGTTCGCCAGATATATGCCGTTCTTTTGACCAGGAATGCTCCTGGGCGATATGCCGTCAGGCGCTACCCTATATCGCTGGTAGTCCTTCATGCGCGCGATCGCGGCGTCGCTCATCCGTGCTTTGCCGCGGTCGATCCATACACGCTTCGGGTCGAACGGGAGCACGGTTCGCACACTTTCGGCAAGGAATTTATCGGTGAGAATGATCACGGGCACTTGATACCGGTCGGCCCAATTGAAGGCCTCCGCAGTCATATAGAAGCACTCTTCGTGGTCGCCGGGTGCCACCACGATGCGCGGAAACTCGCCCTGTGCCGCGTGGAGCACGAAACGCAGATCCCCTTGCTCTGTCCACGTCGGGAGGCCGGTGGCAGGACCTGGCCGCTGCGCCTCAACGATCACGAGCGGGGTCTCGGTAATACCGGCAAGTCCTAATGACTCCACCATGAGCGAAAATCCTCCGCCGGACGTGCCGATCATGGTCCTGACTCCCGCGTGCGAAGCGCCAAGGCCCATATTGATAACTGATATCTCGTCCTCCGCATGCTTCACGACAATTTTCTGTGATACTGCCTGCGATGCCAGATAATGCAGAATGGATGAGGACGGCGTCATCGGATAAGCCACGTACATTTGCATGCCGGCTGCCAAAGCACCGAGCGACAATGCGTCATTACCGGTCAGCAGCAGCTCTTCCGGTTGCGTGGTCGCTTCCAGTTTCAATTTGAAATCGAGCTTTTCAAGCTGCTTTGAGACCTCATCGAAACCCAATTTGGCAGCTTTCACGTTGGCTGCCACGATCTCTGCCTGCTTATGTGCCAGCGTTTTTTTGATGACGCCCGCCAAAATACCGAATGGAAGGCTCACCAGAGCCTGCGTCGCTCCCAACGCCACAATGTTGCGCATGACAATGCTGCCCAAAGCTTGTCTGGTCATCGCCGCAAGCGGAACCGCGACCAGTTTCAGATTGCGCTCACGCAGCTGCGGTGAAAGCGTTACCGTTGTCGTTGCCGGATCATAGATGAGAGCACCGCCGTGTGAAAGTTCGTGCGTATGACGCTTGATTGTTTCAGTATTGAGCGCGACCAAGATGTCGATATTCTCCGCGGTGCTTGCAACCGGCGTTTTGGAAACCGTGACCTGATGCGAGTTGTGCCCGCCGCGTATAAGGGAGGGGTACTCGTCATACCCGAACACCTCGAAGCCCGCGCGGTTGCACATCTTGGAGAACATAAGGCCGGCACTCTTGATGCCGAAGCCTGCTTCGCCTCCTATTTTCCAGCTGAAAAGATACCGTGCCATTTTTGTTTCCGCTCCTGGAGCCCGACTCTCGATTATTGAGATAGTATAACATATACCATCAGGAACGAGGAATGGGGAACGAGGAACGAGAGAATGCACCAGCAACTCATTTCGCATTCCTCATTACTCATTCCTTCCCAAATTCATTATGAATACGGATTTGTGACGCGAGGCTAAATGCGATACACTGATCAAGTAAAGATGCCTATGGCCTACAAAGCAGTCGTGAACAAGGATGTCTGTGTCAGCACTGCCGCGTGCGTTGCAACCGCGGTCAACACGTTCGAATTGGACCAGGACGGCCTCTCATCGGTCAAAAAACAGAACGGGAACACCGATGATCTGATACTCAAAGCCGCACAGGGCTGCCCGGTGAACGCGATACCCATCTTCGACGAGAACGGAAAGAAGATCTATCCGAAAGAGTGAGAACGATTAACTAGTGACTTTTAACATTTGACGCCTCATGGCAGTCAATTTTTTATTACTTCTTATACCTTGACATTTTTAGAGTTTTTGCTATGTTCATCGGTCTGCTCTTCCTGCCGGATGGTCCGGTAATGCGGGGCAGAGGTCCTTTCGAGAGAGGAGCGTGTCATGCAAAACGCTGCCGAGGCAAAGGGACAACCGGATGCGCTGGACGTATTCGGGGCCGGGATTCAAGTCTCCGGCAACGCCAGGTTCGAGAGCTTCAGGTGGAGGGAGGCCATCCTCTACTACCTGAATGGCGTGTGGCGAAACGACCTGGGGGTGATGTACCGGCCCAAGATCAGGTTCGGCAATGTCATGCCGGGCGAGAACAAGGCCGGTGCATTCATCAAGCGCGGTATCACGCTGCGTCTTGATGGGCACTCGTACAGTGGGCGGTATTATGCCTACGGTACGTCCGAACAGCGCGTCGACGCCATCGACAAAACAAGTCTGTTCGTCGAGTGCAGACAAGCCGACGTCGAAGGCGGGTTGATTCGCTTCGTCAAAGACGAAGCGCTTGACAGCCTCGCAATCAGCTTCGGACGCAGCGGCATTCGACTGACGAAGTCGCGTCGGCGAGGAGAACTCGCCGTCGAAGGCTTCTCCATTCCCTCGAGCATCAACGAGCTCGAGTAGCCAGAGCACAACGACGGGCTGAAATGCTCGTCACCAACCGAGGGGCTCTTCGCAAGAAGGCCCCTTATTTCATTTCTGGTATAAATATGCCAAGATATCGTTATGTCACGTAA
Organism: Candidatus Komeilibacteria bacterium; assembly: GCA_016204595.1. GTDB lineage: Bacteria > Patescibacteriota > Patescibacteriia > UBA1558 > 2-01-FULL-52-15 > JACQKJ01. The sequence goes on from JACQKJ010000030.1 coordinate 10,019, forward strand.
TTATATATACCTCGACCACGCCGCGGCAACCCCGGTAGCACCGGAAGTGTTGCGGGCGATGCAGCCGTACTGGCGTGAGCAATTCGCGAATCCGTCGAGTTTGCATTCCGCCGGACGTGAAGCCAAGCGCGTACTGGAACAATGCCGGAAATCCTGCGCGTTATTGCTCAACTGTCTGCCAGACGAAGTTATCTTCACGTCCGGCGGCACCGAAAGCATTAATCTCGCCCTCAAAGGATATGTTGCATCACGCAAAAAACGGCAGCACATCGTCAGTACAACTATCGAACATGCGGCAACCCTAGAAACGTTGCATAGATTGAAAAAAGAAGGCCATCGGATAACGCTCGTGTCATGTGATCATGCGGGCATGATCAATTCCGATGATGTAATCGCTGCGATACGGCCCGATACAACATTGGTCACCGTGATAGTAGCGCAAAACGAGATCGGAACTATCGAGCCTGTCGCGGAGATCGGCAAGCGCCTCACGAACGTGAACCGCGAGCGAGCGAAAAAAAATCTGCCTCCCGTGGTTTTTCATACTGACGCGTGCCAGGCGCCGGCGTGGATGGACGTGAATATGGAAAAACTGCATGTTGATATGCTCTCACTCGATGCGAGCAAATTCTACGGACCGAAAGGAATCGGTATTTTAGTAAAACGACGAAACGTGGTTCTTGAGCCGCAAATTGACGGTGGCGGACAACAGCATAACTTCCGTTCTGGTACCGAGCCGCTTGCTCTGATAGTCGGGGCTACCGCAGCGCTCGGATACGTTGCACAAAAACGTCAGCGTTCCATGAGAAACATCGCTCGTCTACGCGATTACCTGCTTGCGCGTGTCACCGACGAAATTCCTGATGTGCTTGTCACCGGGCATCTGACAAACCGTATTGCCAACAGCGCCAGTTTCGTATTCGCTGGAGTCGAAGGAGAAACGCTTGTTCTGCGACTCGATCGTGAAGGCGTCGCGTCGTCAACCGGCTCTGCATGCTCGACCGCAGAACGCGAACCTTCGCATGTCATCGCAGCACTCAACCTTCCACCTCGTTTCCAAGCTGGCTCTTTGCGCCTCACCTTAGGCTATGGTATAACCAAAGAACACATAGATGAGGTTGTCAGGAAACTAAAGAGG
>JACQKJ010000031.1 GCA_016204595.1 Candidatus Komeilibacteria bacterium
CAGTAATCATAGTATAACTATTTTCGTCGCAAACAAATGTCATATGGGAGTTCTAACGGGATTCATCCCTCTTTAGAAATCCCAAATTACTTGTTACTGTTGCGCACAATGTTTTCATAGAAAACGAGGTATAGAGGTGTATGTCATGCTGAGTGGGATTTGTAACGGGATTCATACCCATGTCTTGTTGCGGAAATGAGCACAAATCGCTATTGCCAGTGCATCGACCGCATCGTCTTGTTGTGGCAACGAGCTAAGCTTGAGGAGTGTTTTGACCATTTGACCGACCTGTGGTTTGGTCGCATGGCCATAGGAGGTGAGACTTTGCTTTACTTCGAGCGGTGTGTATTCGGCCAACAACGTATGATGACGGGCTATCGTCAGGAGTATTACTCCGCGCGCATGCGCGACAGTGATGCCGGTCGTGACGTTCTGGGCAAAAAAGATCTTTTCGACCGCCACGAGCGTCGGTTTGAATTTGTTCAGGATCTTTTCAAGACCAGCCTCCAGGAGCAGGAGGCGGTCGCTGAAAATCTCACGCGGGCTGCTGGTGATGCTGCCGCAGGCGATATACGTCATAACCTGACCGTGTACGCGAATGACGGCATAACCGGTATCTGCAAAACCAGGGTCGATGCCGAGGATCGTGATCGGAGTCCGCGTTGATTTAGATGTTGGCATTCGTATAGATCGAATCGACATCATCGAGCTCGTCGAGACCGTCGAGAAACGCGAGCACAGCCTCTTCTTTTTTTGGCGTGAGCAATTCCTTGGCAACGTAGCCGGTCGACGCCTCGACGACGGTCATACCCAGTTTTTCCGCACGTTCCTTCACGGCCTGCAGTTTTGAAAGTTCGGTATTCAGTAGCTGCCCTTCACCGTGGGTGCGCACTTCCAGCAATCCCGCATCGATCAGGACAAGCTCCTGTTCATCGGTCAGTGCGGACGAAATCTCGATGACGCCCCGCAACTCGAACATCCAGCCGACGCTGTTTGCCGAACCCAGATTGCCGCCGTTCCTCGAGAAGTACTGTTTGATCTCCGAGAAGGTGCGGTTTTTATTATCCGTGACCGCTTCGACCATGACGGCGATGCCCTCGGGACCGAACCCCTCATAGAGCACGCGCTCGAGCTGTCCGCCGCCCGCACCGGAGCCGCGCGCGACGGCGCGTTCGATGTTGTCCTTGGGCATGCTCGCCGCTTTGGCCTTGTCGATGGCTATGCGCAGTTTGAAGTTCATTTTCGGATCCGTGCCCTCGCGCGCGGCAACGGAAATATTTTTTGATAACTTCGTGAACAAGCCGCTGCGTTTCGCATCAACCTCTTCTTTCTGGCGTTTCGTCGTCGCCCACTTGGAGTGCCCGCTCATACTAATTTCTTCTTTGCTATCATACCCTGATACCCGACCGAAGGGAGTGGTTCAGGGTTGGAATGTCCGCTCATATTCGTACAGAAATAACGTTAAAGCATTCGTAACTGTAGCCATTTTATGTTAAAAAATCAACCCCGTTAGAGATTTTCATTCGAGCACAATTGACTGAATTAACGTAGTATTCCGCCACGCTTTTTTGTTGATACGCGGTAATTGATGTTGATCCCTAACGGGGTCAATCCTTTTTTTGAAACTTTTGACAATCATCTAAGGAAGGTATAATACATAGGCATCGCGCCGGAGTGGTGAAACTGGTATACACGCATGGTTTAGGACCATGTGCCGAAAGGCGTGAGAGTTCGAGTCTCTCCTCCGGCACCAGGCGTTCGGCAGGCGGGGAGTCCTCTCCCCGGTACCAAGAATTTTATGAAAAAAAGAGTTATCATCGTTCATGGTTGGGATGGCTACCCGGAAGAGGGCTGGTTTCCGTGGTTAAAACAGGAGCTGGAGGGTCGAGGGTTTGAGGTTTTGGTGCCTGAGATGCCTGATTCGTCGGAGCCAAGAATCGAAAAGTGGGTCTCGCATCTTGCAGCAGTTGTCGGGGATAGTAATGAAAATGTTTTTTTCGTCGGGCACAGTATCGGCTGCCAGGCTATCCTTCGCTATATGCAAAGCTTGCCTGCAGGAAAAAGGATTGGTGGCGCGGTTTTTGTCGCCGGCTGGTTTACGCTCTCGGGTTTAGAGACTGACGAGGAAAAAATAATTGCCAAGCCATGGTTGGAGTTGGCTATTGACTTCGAAAAAGTAAAGAAGCATTGCGATAGGTTTTTTGCTCTATTCTCGGACGATGATAAAGTTATGCCACGGGAAAACAGAAAATTTTTTGAGGAACGCCTTGGGGCGACAACGAAACTTGAGCACAAAAAAGGTCATTTCAGCGGGAGCGATGGGATCACGCAGCTTCCATCCGCGCTTGATGCTTTGCTACGAATAACGGGGTAACAAAATGAAAAAAATCCATTACAACAAACTCATCCGCGATAGGATCCCGCAAAAGATTGCCAGATCCGGCGGAAGCTTCCGCGTGCGCGCATTACGCGCAACAGAGTTTGAGCAAGAGCTTTTGAAGAAAGTTGGCGAAGAAGCGAGCGCGCTCCCAATAGTCAAAGGGAGGCAAGAGCTTCTGGACGAACTCGCAGATGTTCTAGCTGTGATAGATGAGATTAAGCGCGTCAAAAAAATTTCAGCCCGTGAGATTGCTGCTGCACAGAAAGGTAATTTCAAAAAGAAGGGTGGTTTTAAAAAACGACTGTATCTGTATTGGTCGGAAGATACCGGTTACCGAACGAACGAGCGGAAAGGTTCCTAATTTCAATGGTGGGTGGTACAAGAGTCGAACTTGTGACCTTCACAACCCGCCTGCCAACGCCTGATGTCGTAGGCTATGGCGGGCAGGTGTCAATGTGACGCTCCCCGCCCGACTTCGCCATGCGAGTCATCATAATTTTTATTGGCTGGTGGGAATGAGAGGAGTCGAACCTCTGACCTTCTCAATGTCAATGTGACGCTCTAACCAACTGAGCTACATTCCCTAACTATGCAATGAAACTTCTTAAACTAGTGATACATTGGGCGAAGCATGGCGGGCGGGTAACCAACTGAGCTAACCACCCAAAACGAAACAAGAATAGCGTTTTCAGCGTGTTACGTCAACGCCTGGTGCGTACTCATTGACAATGATTGACGTTCTAGTACATTATTAACTGCCAACGATCGTATGTATATATGGACGTTTTCATACAAAAACAGAATCAAATAGCGCCTGTCGCGATCCGTCGCGTCGGTTATGCTCCCTATATCAATAAAGAAGGAGAGCAGAGTTTCGTTCGCCGCATCCACGGCACTGATTTTCCGCGTTTCCACCTCTATATCAAAGCTGAAGATGACGAGGTTCTGCGGTGCTCGATCCACTTGGATCAGAAGCGCCCGAGTTATCAGGGCGCGCACGCGCATGGCGGAGATTATGATTCGGAAACAGTGGCGGACGAAGCACGGCGAATCGGGGAGATAGCGTAATTATTACGGGCCGTTAGCTCAGTTGGGAGAGTGCTTCCATGGCATGGAAGAGGTCACCGGTTCG
>JACQKJ010000032.1 GCA_016204595.1 Candidatus Komeilibacteria bacterium
CCCCAAAGTTCCAGAGGAAAACCCAAAAAGGTTGAGTACTGGCTGTGGATGACGACGGCGCAATTAGAATGGAGCGGGCAAACGAGAACTTCGGCGTGCTGTTTCTTCCGCCAAATGTAAAAAGCAACGGCGAAACCGCCGCTGGCCACGAGAATAATGAGCAAACGAAGCAAATCAGCCATCGGTTAATCTTAACAAACTTGCCCAACGAGACCAAATAAAAAAACGTCCCGCGGTAAGCGGGACGAGATTAGAACAAACTTGATTCACAATTTTCGACCGCGGCCGCGCTCGTGACGAGGTGATCGGGATCGATCCTCGCCATCACGCAACGACAATTCCAACCAAGAAAAACAGTAAGACCACGAATACACTTTTTCCATCCATTGTCATTTCTCCCTTTTGTCATCCGCGAACCGTTTGGCAATCGCACGGCAGAGGCGGGACGTTCCCGCGGTGTGCGGATAAATCGCATTCTTGTTGACGTACGCCGTTCTCCTTTCTACTTTACTTTGACTTCAAGATGTCAGTGACGGCGTGGTGGAGCTTTTCCGTTTCCCGCCCCGCCGCTTCGGCGAAATCAGCGCCGCTCGAAGCGAAGATGATCCCGCGCGAGGAGTTGATGATTACCCCTCGGCCATTCGCATCCACACCCGCTTTCAAGGTCGCTTCCAGATCCCCACCTTGCGCGCCGATCCCCGGAATGAGAATGGGCATGTCGCCGACAATTTCCCGCACTTTGGCTAATTCTTTCGGGGCTGTCGCTCCGACAACGAGACCACAATTCCCTTTTTCGTTCCAATCACGGCTTACGCGATAAGCGAGATACTGAAATAACGGCATGCGCGTAGGTTCGCTCTCGCCGCGAGACCTTGATGGCAACCCCCAGTTCATCTCATCATCCCAGCTGGGAGTAATGACCAAATCCTGAAACTCGCCCGCGCCCGGATTAGAAGTGCGACAAAGAACGAAAATGCCCTTATCGGCTCGGTCCAGGAATGGCTGAAGTGATTTTTGCCCCATATAGGGATGAACGGTGATCGCGTCGACGCCAAGATACTCGAACGCCATCTCGACATAACCTTTGTTGGTATTATCGATATCCGCGCGCTTGGCATCGAGAATGATCGGCATACCGGGCACCGAGTGTTTGATCAGATTGATAGTCTGCCGCAGAGCAGCCCAGCCGGCTTCGCCCAACGCTTCGTAGAAAGCGCTGGTCAGTTTGTACGCTCCGACCACTTCATGAGTCGTGGCGACAATTTGAGTATTGAAGGTGAAAACTGTATTCATCCGATCGTTGTGATGTTGAGCGGCCTCCGGAATCTTTGACAATTCACTGTCGAGACCGACGCAGACGAATCGTCCTTGATCCCATTTGGTCTGAAGTAACTCTCGGAAATTTCGGTTGCTCATTTCAATCTATCCTCTCTTTACAATGACCTATGACAGCCAGACAATCCGGCTGATTCCAAAATCACTCTAGCGGAAACAGTTCGAGAAATCAAGCGGGTCGGGCTGCCGGGAATCGGACCCGGTCTACATGCACCCCATGCATGCGTACTGCCGGTATACTACAGCCCGTTACTTTTTACCCCGGCGCCAAAAGGTAAAACCAAGAAGTTCCAACCCGATGAAAATTAACCAACTCCCCGGAGTCAACGGCGTCAGTAATGCCGCTAACCCCATGATTATTAAAATTATCCCGACTGTCTTTTTCAACCACCCACTCACTCAGCCATCATAAAGAAAAAGGCCCCTGGAGTAAATCTCCAGAGGCCTCGATTGGGCAAGACCATTTCCCTGCTCTACCGACGGTGGCGGTAATGATGATGGTGATGATTTGGCCGACCGCCGATATAGAAGGTTCGGACCGGATGCCCGTAGTAAACGCGTGAGCGGTAGTAGTACGGGCGCTCGTACGGCACAACTGGCGGCGGATAATAAGCATCCGCATACACCACCGGCCCGCCATAGATGACCGGAACTGAAAACGGTTCCCAAGTCGTCACCTCCTCCGTCGGCTTCCCCTCTTTGTCCAAAACAACCCGCGTCGTTTTGACGCAACCAACGTTCATCGATAACGCCACCACGACCACGACCACAAAACGAGCAAACATACATTTATCTCCTCTGCCCTATTTTAGGGCTCAAAATCAAGGTTCTCTTCTAACCAAACTACGCTATTTATAGTCTAGCATAATCAGTTTATAAAGTCAAGTCGGGGTACCCAGATTTGAACTGGGACTAAATCCTCCCA
>JACQKJ010000026.1 GCA_016204595.1 Candidatus Komeilibacteria bacterium
AATAATATTTTTTTTATTCATTGTTGTTGCGCACCCTCGCCGCGTAGACGCTGATCGAGCCTGATGCATACAAACTTTCCCCTATGTCGATGCCTGCAGTGTTCCATACATCATTTATTTTTTTTCGAACTTCCGTTGTCATTGTCTCACCGATGTAAAAAACGGGGGTTTCTTCAGTTTCCACTATCTCGCGAAGCGCCGCAGCAGCTTCAGGTCGTGCAACATCAGAGATAACCAAGCGCTTCGGCCATAGGTATTTGTCGCTTTTGTTGGCAATGATAATGCTGTTTCCGGGCGTATGCGAAATGACCCAACCGGCCACAGCATCATACGTTCGTAGCGTGCCATATTTGGAAACTATTGATTCCGGCGATCCAACAATAGCTGTTGTATACATAAAAACCGCCAATCCAATCAGCAATGCTGACGTAACAGCATGCCGTACAAACGCGCTCATCTGTTCACGGAACCGCATAAAACCCTCGGCTATAACCGGCAGTGCGAGCAGGTACACCGGCAGAAAATATCTCACAAACGACGTTCCTATCGTCACTTGCCCGGGATCAGGACTGTCCATAATTCTCCATGAACCGTACGTAAGGACCAGCGCGAGCGTGACGTAGACGAGCGGGTAGAGCAGCGCACGCAGCTGTGTGCTTGCAGAGCGCCAAAGCAGTGCGACCGAAAGAATGAAGAGCAGCGTGTACGGCCAAAAAATGCGAAAAAGATAATTCCAACTATTTACAACGAGGAGTTTCGGGTGAAACGAGAACGGTGAACCCAAGCCTGCTCCTGTGGCTACGCGTACTCCATCGAATGCGTACCCGAAGGGCGTGGTAAGCGGTGAAGTCAAGCGTATATACGCGATGCATAACATGATAACAGAAATCGCAATCGCGAATGAGAAAACCATCATGTTTTTTTTCAGGATACTCCAGTATCGCCAGAGTATGAAAATAAGGAGTGGCGTAATCCACACAAACTCAGTCGAACGCACCAATAAAGCTGCAGCGAAAAAAAAGCCAACTCCTCCGTACACATACCAACGCGCATCCGGCGAAGTAGTAATTTCGTAGAGAAGCCAAAAGGCAATGAGGATCAAACTGACAAATAGCACATTTGGGAACAGCGAATCGTTGGTATAGTACCACCAAGCAGGATGAACTGCTAAGAAAAATAAAGAAAACAAGCCGGTTCCCCGTGAGAAATACCTGGTCGTCAGCCGATAGAACGCCCACATGCCTGCACATGCTGCCAGGACAGTCCAGAACACGGTCAGATTCAGAAAAAACAACCTGTTCGCGAATCCGTATAAGACCACCAGCCCGGTAAAACCTGACGGCACCAGCATGTTTTGCAGTACCCTCGTACTTCGGGTATACAAAAACGTATGTGCGTCGAGAGCAGGCTCTGGAAGTCCCATCCCCAGACCCTTACCTTCAAAAACCCTCTGAGCGAAGTAATAGTTTGCGTTGGCGTCAGGAGAGTTGAATACGCCATTGCGGCCCCCGTTCCATACCATGAGTGACTGAATAATGCCGAACAACGATATAATACCGAGAGCTATACTGATGTTTTGCCGGGTTGTCAATTGCATCGATGTCAGTATAGCAAAAATTGTTGTATTAAAAAGTCTATGTGCTAGTATACACGTATCTATGCCATTGCAAAGAACAGTCTCCTTTCCGGGCACCGGCGCCCTTTTTTACGTCTCGCTTATTGCAGCGCTCACACTATCCTACCCGGCGCTGCCCGCTTCCGTGCGGGTCGTCTGCGGTATGGTATATCTCGTTGCCATGTCTTTTGCCCTTGGGAAGCGATATGCCTCCTACGCCAGCGCGCCTCTCTCCTATGCCATTGGGCTCGTACTTCTTGGCTCCTATTATGCAATCGCGGGCAGCGCCGTCTTCTACTTTGCATCACTTACACACATCACGCTAGGAGTACTTACTGTCGGGAGTACTTTATGTATTGCACGATCCCACAAGCATGATCGCATGCAAGTCTCGTTCGTTACTCTTCGCCCGGTTATTCTTTTCTCGCTGATAACAGTCGCCTTTTTTACTCTGCTCGCCATTTTTGCTTACTCGCGCACTGACGACAGCTTCGTGACGCCGTGGGTCCTGGTTCCGAGTGTCGTTTTTTTTCTAATGTTTTGCATCGTCGTAGCTTGCCAAGTCTATGCGCTTCGCTCACGCAGCGTTCAATGGCTTCCCTACATACTGCTCTTCCTCGGATTTTTTGGAGTTCTTATCGCTTTGTTCCCCCTCGGTTTCGGGTTTGACCCCTTGATCCATGAGACAACCGAAAAGATACTGCTCCAGACCGGAACGCTCTCGCCGAAACCTCTGTACTACGTGGGGTACTATAGCCTTGCTGTTTGGTCACAGCTTTTTCTGGGAATACCGATATCGATCGCCAACGGTTTTCTGAGCTCTGTGCTCCTCGCAGCTCTGATCCCGGTTATCATCGCGACGACGATGCGCTACACGTCGATGTCAAAATCGCTCGCGGCAGTGAGCGTGACTCCTTTTCTCCTACTCCCGTTGTCCGATCTCACCCAATCGACACCACTAGCCCTGTCGCTTATCTGGGCCATCATTGTCATCCAGTTAAGTATCGTCTACTTGACCGTTTCAGTGCCGAGCTGGACCGTTCTTTTTTTTATGTCTGTTGCATCAGCAGCATTTCATCCGCTGATCGGCTTGCCGCTCTGCGTATATGTATTGTTCGCGGGAGTATACTCTCACCATACCAGCGCATTGTACCGAAAAATTCTGATGCCGTTGCTTGCTTTAACTGCGACCGTCAGTGTACCCATCGCATTACTCATAGCCGGACGCGTGTCTGATGAGCTTACGGTTCATCTGCGATTCAAGGGGGTGGACGCACTGGTCGATCTCGCTGCCTTTTCTTTAATTCGATTCGTCCATTTTGACGATCTTCTGTACACCATCGGCCGCATCATTCCGATTCTGCTCATACTACTTGCGGTCATCGCCTATACCAAAACGCCACTCCGCCAGCGCTCGTGGCACGTCCCCGTTGCGTTTTTTTCACTCGCCCTGCTGATAAGTTATATTCTGACGAGTCTGTTGCTGAACTTTAACTTTGCAACTACATCCGAGCAAAGTACTTTTCCAGTAAGGCTATACACTCTCTTCTTTGTGTTTCTTTTTCCTCTGTCTGCATCAGGCTACCATTATATGATCGCTTCGCTTCGAGACCGGACATTCACGCTGATTGCAACGCTGTTGACCATGGCTGCCCTGGTAACGATTTCCTGGTACCTCCTCTACCCCCGTTTTGATACCCAATCTCAATATAAGGGGTATAGCCCCAGTAGGTACGATTATACGGCGACTCAATGGATACATGAGGACGCACGCGATACCCCGTACGTCGTACTTGCCAACCAAACGGTTTCAGCGGTCGCACTCAAACAATACGGATTTTTTCAGTACCATAACGGCGTGCTCTATTACCCTCTGCCGACCAACGGACGCCTCTACCCGGAATTTCTGAGCATGACAGCCAATCCTGAAAACGCTCTCCAAACCGTAAAAAATGTTCGAGACATGACCGGAGTTCAGCTCGTCTATCTTATCGTTAACGCATATTGGAGCAATTCCAAAGAACTCAATGAAAAACTGCCCGCGCAAGCTTCCAAAAGTTTTTCATTCGGTGGCGGTGCGGTTACGGTGTATCGTTTTGAATGACGGTCAGCAGTTGCCCCGTGTACCGTTCAACCGTGCATGCGGCAATTGACGGTATGCTACCGCACGCCGCACGCTCTACTCGATGACGGTCCTGACTGAGGTCAAGAATAATCTTCGACAATGCAGCCTGATCGCCTGCGGGAAACACCCAACCGTTCACATCCTGCTGAACAGCTTCCTGTGCTCCTCCAAGATCAGAAACAAGCACCGGTACGCCATGAGACAACGCCTCGTACACCACCGTGGGTGAATTGTCATACAATATCGACGGTACGACAAGAATATCCGATTCAACGAGCATCTGCTCCACGGCAGAGCTTCCGACCCAGCCATGAAAGGTAATGCGCCGATCGTCGCCTGCGATAGTGCGCAGCTCCTGCGATTGAACAACCGTACCGACAATATTCAGAACTGCTGCGGCATGGGGAATAGCGCGCAAAGCGTTCAAAAGAAGCGCCACTCCCTTGGCACGAGATACAGAACCGACATACAGTAAACGGAGATGACCGGTGCGGTTCGGAATACGGAATCGCCGCGGCTGCGCAATCGGATTTTGCAGAATTATTTTTTTTGCAGATCGAAAAAAACCATAGCGAGTATAAAATGTAAGGAGGAACTGCGACGGTGATATGACCGTCCGGACTTTCGAGAAAATAAAACGCATCAACCAAACATACCCCGTATATGCATATACGCCCTGTGAAGCTCCGAACTCCTTTCCCAACATAATAACGCCCGAAGGCGCTACCAACTGGACATCGTGCACAAGATGTATATGCCGTATCCGCATGCAGGCCAGCAGGATCGGATGCAGCATCCCCATGCCGGTCAAATTATGCGTTATGACGACATCGGGCTTTTCTCGATTCAGGATGCGAGCGACCTGCACGAGCGAATGCAGATTAAAAATATCCAGAATTCGCCAGAGAAACCGCGTGCCATAGCCGTACCGCGCAATGTTCAAATAATAAAACACGTTTAGCGGAAAAAAACGATATATGGTAATGCCGCTTTCATTTGATTGATGTATAGAAAATGAATGCCAGGATGCGAATGGCATTGTCGTCACAACAACCACCTGTTGCAGGTGGTTCGACAGCCCCTCTGCCATTCGTGCGGCGACGACTTCTGCACCGCCCCGTACCAACGGCGGATACAAATTTGTAATCATCACTATCTTCATGGTACTTCCTCGTAGACTTCGTTCACTCGCTTCCCAACCACCGACCAGGTATAGTTGTCCAATACGCGTAACCTGCCCGCGACTCCAAACTGGTTTCCAACCTGCGGGTTCTCGAGCAAAAAATGAATGTATTTTGCGAGAACGGCGATATTCTTTGGTTTGAAAAGATATCCAGAACTGTCTTTTTGTACGACGCTTCGCACGCCCGGGAGATCGGAAGCGACAACGGGAATCCCCGATGCCATTGCCTCCAGAATCGAAATGCCGAATGCCTCAGAACCGTCGATCGATGGAAGTACAAAAACATCGGCCAGATTATAATACAAAGGAAGCTGCTCGTCCGAAACAGATGTTGCGAAAGTGACTTTACGCTCAAGCCCGAAATTCACGACCAAGCTTTCATAGCTTGTTTTCAAATTTCCGTTACCAACGATAATAAGCCGATACATATCGTTCGAGGCGATCAATTGAAAAGCTTTGATAAGGTAGGTGACCCCCTTGAAATAATGCGCGCGATCAAGGGACCCGACGAAAAGGACGATCTTCTTGTTCTGCAGTTTGTGTCGATCCAATAGTTCACGACTCTTCATCCTGGGTTTGAACAGTTCCGGATTGACGCCGAGCGGTATTTCGATGAACTTTGTTGCATACTCAGCGATCATATCACCGATGCGTGACTGTTGTGCATAATCCATCGAAGTCACGATGATCCTCTCGGCGCTTCGCAGAATACGAGGCATCAGATAGGTGCTGTGCAGCGCGAAGAGTCGTTTGAGCAGCCCCTCGCCCACTACATCCATGTGATACTGTATAACCAACTTCATCGGCCAGACCCGAGTACGCGCGTAGATCATTTCCGCACCGCCAAAAAAAGGATAATGAAGATGAACGATGTCGAAATTTCTGAGTTTCCAGAGCAATTGCGGGACCACGGCTGAATTGCGGAACCAAATGATCGGTTGAAGCCGATGTACGGGAAACGGCACGCTTTGGTCAAAACGCGCACTAGCACCGCTTACCGCAGGAGTGAAGACCTGAACGCTATTTCCGAGTTGCTCAAGCTCCGAAGCAAGATGATAGGCAACGTTTCCCATACCACCACGATACGGAGGAAACGTCGACACCACATGAGCAATTCTCATTACCATCTGATTAATGGTTGTACCATCTTCAAATACGCATTAAAAAAAGGGTTCGCAATCTTCCGTACCAAAAAGCCGTTCAGCGGCTGAAAATCGATCCGCCCCGAAAATGAAGAAATGATATCGCGATCAGAAACGGTTCTCATGGACTGTACCATGCTCCGTTCTACCAGTAACTGCCTGATATGTCCCAAGTTAAAAAAATAGAAATACCCTCTCAATTTGTGCATCAAAATGCCGAGCACTGCGGCGCGCACCAGCTGAGCAAACTCCAGTATGACCAATGCGGGGCAGATAAGAAGCAGTGTGCGAAGACGATAGTTTTTTAGCACGATCCACAATCGATTGCGCTCGAAATAATAATACTGCCGCATCCCCCGCTTGAATTCATATTTATGGTACACAATGCTCTGCGGCACGAGCATCGACCACAGCCCCTTTAGTGACAACCGCCAGCCGAGATCAAGATCTTCAAGATACATGAACATAAAAGGCGAAAACAACCCGACCGCATCTATCGCTTCAATACGCAAGAGTACCGCCGCTCCTGATGCGTAGTTGATACGTCGCGGCCCGTCACCAAGAACGGTCTCCCGTTGTCCGCTCCCGCTGCTGTACCCAAGACCCAAAAAATGGATGACGTTACCCAGCGAATTAACAACCGACGTTTCAGGGAACAGCATGATCTTCGGCTGAACGGCACCTGCAGACGGATGCCTGTCGAGATAGTCCACCAGCGGCTCCAAAAAATGTTCAGTGACGAGCGTATCCTGATTCAAGAGAAAAATATACCTCGCATCCGGCCACTCACCGCGAATGATTGACCAGCCCAAAACATTGCCGCCGGCATACCCAAGGTTTGAGTGCGACCGTACGATGCGAACTTCAGGCCAATGGGCGCCGAGATACGCTACCGAATCATCCTCCGAAGCATTATCGACAATATAGACGACAGGTCGTATTCGGTCGTTTCCAGCTGCACTGAGAGAGCGCAGACAGTCCTCGAGATAGGGCCGCCCATTATAATTAACGATCAGGATCGGTACGATGGTCCTGTTTTCTTCCCTCATAGAGAGCTAGTTCACGAGTTACTGCGGTGATATCCCGTTCTATTTTTTCGATGCGAGCATAGGTACGATACGCAAGGTATACGAGCACAATGACGGAAACGTACAAAATCAAATCGGCACCACGGCCTATCCCTGCCGCACTGGCTAACCGACTCGCGATTTCAGGCGACCAAAAAACAGCGAGTATGCTCAGCCACAGGATGAACCATACGATAGTTGGACCCAGAGTGGTCCGATGGGATCGAAAATTAAATAACAATCGCCACCAGACAAATGCAACGAAGATCGTAATAAAACCCCGGATCCACATGCTATTTAAGTATTTTTTTGAGTATCAGATCCCCGTAAATCTTCAAGCCCGCTGCGAATCCTTGTCCGTACTCATGATACGCAATCGTAACAGGAACCTCGACATAACGCAACCTATGGTGCTGTATCTCCGAGATGATCTCCGACGCGTGCGCCATGCGATCCTGCCGGATACGTATCAACTGGGCCGCGCGACGGCTGAGGGCCCGAAACCCATTGTGCACATCGGTCAGGTGCATGCCCGTTAGAATCGTCTGCAGTGCAAGCGCCGGCATGTGCAGCAGATATTTTTTTGTCCAGGGCGTTTGAGACGGTTGTAAATAACGCGAGCCCAAAACAACATCTGCTTTGTGTGCCAGAATCGGAGCTATCACACGACTCACTTCATCCGCGCGATGCTGCCCGTCTGCATCAAAATGAACGATACACTCAGCCCCATGGGCAAGGGCCCACGCCGTACCCGTTTCCAAAGCTGCGCCCATGCCGCGATTGATAGCATGATGAAGAACTATCGCGCTTCTGCGGGCAGTCAAGGATGTTGCATCCTCAGATCCGTCATCAATCACAACAATATGCGCATAACCCGCTTTGCGGAGCGACCGCAGCGTTGCTTCGATATTCCGCGCTTCATTATGGGCAGGAATGACAATGACTGTTTTCATAGTGCACCCTTCTTCCGAAAAGCCTCCAGTACTCGTGTCGTACTGCTGAGCATTCGTTCGGGTGTAAATTGAAGTGCGGTCTCATGTGCATTTTTTCCCAAGCGATCCGCTATGGTCGGATTATGTAAAAGTTTTTTCAAACATTCGACAATTTCCTTTTCGCTGTTATACCTAAAAAGCAAACCATTGGTATCATGGCGAATCAACTCGGGATTCCCGCCAACACGTGATACCGAGCATGGAAGTCCGGCGGCCATAGCTTCCAACACAGCATGTGAAAAGCCTTCATAGCCGCTATTTAAGACAAAGCAATAGCTCTTGCGATACCAGGCCCTCAACTCGCGCTGTGTAACCGAGCCCAGGAGCGTCACTCGGTTTCCGAGATGCATCCGCTGTATCAGAGCGCTCAGTTTTTCTGATTCAGGTCCGCTGCCCGCAATGACAAGATGGGCATCAGGTTGATTCGAGAGTAGCGCTGGCCACAAGCGTATAAGAGTAGCGAACCCTTTCCACGGTACGAGACGCCCGACGCTCAGCACGAGCCGGTCAGACGCACCAGACGCACGTTGCTTGGCTGCAAACGTTGCTTCCGAGATATCCGCTGCATTATAGATGACTGCAGTGCGCGTCTTTGGAACTCCCCATGCGATTACCATTGACTGGAGATAGGCGCTTGGCACGATGCAGCACGATGCGCTGCGCGCAACTTTCTTTTGCACGAACCGCATGACCTGCACACGAAAAGGCAAACCGGTAGTAGTCCCTCCCTGAAAGGAATCGATATCCCGGGTAAGCCCGTAACGAGCTGCTGCTTGCTCCCAAGCATAATCACCTGTAATTTTTACAAGATAGGGCTTACGAAGTAAATACCTGACGATCAATGCCTGGAGCCCGCCTGCGACAGGCCCTTGCGCATAGATGCAATCTGACCTGATCGCATATCGTATCAGAAGAACCGCATACATAAAAAATGTTATGCCTTTGAACGATCTCCTGCGCACCCGTATCACGGGGTATGGAAATTGCAGTGCGTTACTGCCGGAACTATAGCACAGTACGCGTAGTGAATGCCCCGTTTTCGCCAAATGCGAAGCAAGCCGTTCCGCATAGATCGCAGGACCGCCGATATCAGGAGGGAATATTCCCGCAGCGATTAATATACGCATACGCTATGGGTTGTGGAGCTGTTACTCAGGGGCTTCACGCTCATGATGACCATACCGACGAATGTCAGGTCGGTCAATATAATTCGATCTGGCGTACGCAATAGTCTGTTTCAAACCGTCGTCCAAATTTACCAAGGGGAACCAATTCAGCTTTTCCTTTGCAAGGGTGATATCCGGAACAGCTTGCTGATGCGTATAGGGAATACGATCCGAATACTGTACCTCCGAGCTGGAGCCGACAAGCGCAAGTACTTTTTCGGCAACGTCCTTATACAGGAAAAAATTATCATGCCCGAAATTAACCGGCTGATTGATTTCTGAATGCATGAGCGCGACGATCCCTTCTACTGTGTCTTTCACATAGCACAATGATGAACCAACACTCGCGTCTCCCGGTATGATGATAGGCTGGCCGTTCAAGGCCGCATTGATGATATCGGGAATAAAGCGGCCGCTGTTCTTGAGCATACGGGGTCCATACGTCGTAAATAAACGCGCTGTCCTCGTATCCAATTTAAAATAGTCCCGGTAGGTCGTGATGAGCGTTTCTGCGAATCGCTTTCCTTCATTATAGCAAGCGCGCGGACCGATGAAATTTACTCTACCAAGATAGTTTTCGTCGATGATGTTGCTTTCCTCAGGCGCATGCCCGTAGACCGCTGAAGATGAAACGAAAAGATACCGGGCTTTGTAGGTCCTGGCCATCTCAAGAGAAATGCGGGTCCCCAGGGAGTTTGCCAATGCGGTCTCGATCGGCAAGTTCGTATAGTCCGATGCTGAGGTCGGGCATGCAAGGTTATAGATCTCCTGCACACCGTTTATGTGCACCTTAAATTTGCGAAGTCCCGGTTCTTTGGTGAAATCAATTTCACGGGTAATGTCATGCCGAATAAATTCAAAATTCGGGAATTCCAGCATCATCTTGATATTCTCGACATCGGAGGTAATAAAATTATCCAGACAGATAACGTTATCGCCCTTATGTAGCAAATATTCACAGAGGTGTGAGCCGATAAATCCTGCACCGCCAAGGATGAGTATGTTCTTCTTTTGGTTTGGAATGATAACCGTCATGATGAGTTTAATACTACTACTTAATACCGATGAAGCAAAGCCCAGAGCCGTACCATGCACACATCGCGCAAAACACTGATATATCCGCCGAGAGTCACTTTGGTATCAAAATTATTGGTCCAGGTCACCTGCGATTCCATGATGCGAAACCCGGATCTTTTGGCTAAAAAGAGAATTTCAAAGTCAAAACCCCACCGTTCTAATCTCTGCTTCTGAAAGAGAAACAGTGTTTCTTTGCGAAACAACTTAAAACCGCACTGGGTATCATATATCGATAATGAGAGAACAGAGCGTATGATAAAATTTCCAAGCCGCCCCAGCCATCGCTTATACAGAGGCTGATGAAGATCTATCACGGCTCCCGGTACTGCGCGTGAGCCTATGACGATATCATGAGATCGAATTTCCGGTATGAAGTGGTCCAACTCACGAATATTCGTTGAGTTGTCCGCATCCATAAAAAGTACCCTATCGCCGCTGGCGGCGAGCATTCCTGTCTTTACCGCAAAACCCTTACCACGATTCGGAGCATATCGTATGAGCCGAACGCCGGGCATGGATGTGACGATGTCTGGAGTATGGTCAGTCGACGCATCATCGACAACAATAATCTCGGACGACGAGAAATTATTTCGGACATACTCGGAAACAGAGAGAAGAGTGGCGCGGATATCCTTCTCTTCGTTGTACGCGGGAATAACGATACTAATATCCATCGTGCCTGCGTTTAAAAGTCCAAAATTTGTTCATAAAAAAATTCCAGAACACGACGATCCCTATGGTCACGATCTTCGCAAGGAGATCATGGATTCCGAACTGCGCCACCAGCAACCATAAGGTAAACAGGGATACCGCAAGGCTCACCACGCTCACCAAAAAAAATTTGACGTATTGAGTTCTGATCCCTTGCATTCCCCTTACGCGAAACGTCCAGAATTTGTTAAAGGTAAAACTGCTGGTGACCGCCAAGAGCCATGAGATCGTGCTCGCCAGCAGAAAAGGCGTTTGAGCATAACGTGTCAGCACAAAATAAACAGAAAAATCGATTATCGTATTCGCAGCGCCGACGATGCTGAATTTAATGAGCTGACGAAAATGAACCGAATCAAGAGGATTCTGCATATTATCGTGTGAGTGAGTACGTGTAGCGTACTGCGCGCGTGGCAGGATCAACATTCGACAAAGAAACCTCCTCGACGACCCGTCCATAGTAGTCAAACAGTTTCACGTCGGTCCCCTGGCGAAGCGGGAACGCGATAATGTCCGGCCGACCATCACCGGTATAATCGGCTACCACGAGACTCATAGCCTCTTCTATTGAATTAAATTCCGGGAAAAGCGGAAATCTGTTCTTCTCCGTCCCGTGCGCGTCGAAAATTCGTGCCTGGACACCGGTGTCTACTTCAGGCACTACTATAATCTCGCTTCCAATGACGCCGTCGAGATCCCCGACGCCAAGGGCATATCCTGCTCGCATGGTCGTATCAAAAGCCATAAATTGACCGAGTACCGTCCCGGCGGCATTAAAAATCCTTATGTGCGGCCCGCCGCGGGATGCCGGCGCGGTGAGTATCTCTGCTTTGCGATCCGCATCAAGATCAGCCGACGTGAGCCTGACGCCGCCGCGGAACGAGCTGGCGTAGGCCATAAATTGCCCGAGCAGGTCGCCGCGAGCGTTAAAAATATTAACCTGCGGCCCGCCGCCGACAAGCGGCACAACAATAATTTCCGAAACGCCATCTCCGTTGAGATCGGCCACGGTCAAACTCAATCCCCCCACAAATCCGGGTGCATACGCCATAAATTGCCCCTTCAGCCTTCCTTGGAGGTCGAAAATCCGAACATGAGGACCGCCACCAGAAAGCGGGGCCGTGACTATTTCATTCTCATCGTCGCCATCTATATCTCCAACGGCCGTCTGTACTCCCCCTCGGAATGAAGGAGCATACGCGAGAAACTGGGAGATGGTAACACCGGCTTTATCTTTCACCACCACGAAGGGTTCAAAACCTGTTCCAGGGGCAAGTATGACCCGCAACGGGTTTTCACGGGTATACCCAACCGCCAGGGTCAGCGCCTGGTACGAATCGACAAGGCCAGTTCCCAGATCCTGCGGACGGCTGTTAGCGGACGCAATGCTGACGGTCCCGCTCAACAACGCTCGATACCGGTCGGCAATGCCGAGCTGCGGCGCTACCTTCTTCATCATGGCAAGCGTTGCTGAAATGAGCGGTGCCGCGGCTGAGGTTCCGCTCCACCCCCCGCTGTAATACGCTTCAAAACCCGTTTCTCTGTCCCGATGCCAAACGGTGCTGTACAAATTTGTTCCGGGTGCAGCTATGTCAATACAATCAGACCCATAGTTCGCGAACGGCGCAAGTCGATTGCTTTCGTCGACCGCTGAAACACCGATGACATGATTGACACCGCTCTTTTCACATACAGGATATCGAGGCGAATCGTTGAGATTGATACCCGCATGTTCCTGATTTCCTGATGCTGCTACAACCGCGACCCCTCTGGCATAGGCATCGTCAATGCTTTGCACGAGTCGTGGATCCGATACATCACCGACTAAACTAAGGTTGATGACATCAGCTCCGTTTTCTACTGCATACTGTATCGCTTGTGCAAGTACGATGGTATTACCTGAGCCGGTGCTGTCGAGCACCCGAAGCGGCATGATCGAGACGCGGTAGGCTGCTCCAGCTATCCCGAAATTATTATCCGCTACTCCTCCGATGAGGCCTGCAACGACGGTGCCGTGATGCACGGCTTCGAAAGAATAGGCACCGGTAATCTTTGGACGGGGATCAGGAGCTGAATCGACAAAATCCCATCCGTTCACGTCATCGATATAACTATTACCATCGTTATCAATGCGATCTCCCGGGATTTCGTCAATGTTACGCCATATATTCGACGCCAAATCCGGATGCGCAACATCCACTCCGGTATCGAGGACCGCGACAATGACTTCTTGCTGCAGAGTGCTCTGGCGAACAATATCCCACGCCTCGTAGGCCCGAATACGGCCCAAGAATCCCTCACGGATGATGTCCGGGTCGTTTGTCTGAAATGCAGCATAGACACGGGTCCCCTCCGTCGGGCGACTGCCGTGTTCGATGGCCGTCACAGGCGGGTATCCCACGGCAACGAGTATGAAAAGCGCAATCCCTTTTTTTGCTAATTTCAGCTTCATAACAAAATGTGCAGTCCTAAAAGTATACAAAAAAAAAATTATTGCGACAAATCCAAATAACCCGTAAGTCCTAAGCCTGATACAATCGACTCTGCGGTACCGGGCGGCAATGCTCTCATTCGTTGAATCGTTTTGTCAACTAAATCATCCTGGCCAAATGAGTCTAGCGTTTCCAGCACAAGGCGCCAATCAGCTGTGCGGAGAAAATGTCCGTTCTTTTCAACGTAATCGTAAAGCGGTCCAAAATCATTTCCTTTGTAGCCTGTTCCAATAAGATACAAAATCGCCGTCTCGTGGATGTGGGGCGCGAGTGCATAGGCAGCGGCAAAGTCTTCGATCGCCGATGTAGCGTATAACGCTCGCTCGTCGTCGTCCTTTGCTGTCAGTGCGCGATCGAGCTGGATGAGTCCGCGTAAGTGGTACAATTGCGGGTCGCGGGGACTCAGGGAATGCGCCGCACTTGCAATGGAGTATGCAACTTCAGTTTTATATGGGAACGCACCCGACAGCAAGCGCTCAACGCGGACGAGTCGAGAAAGATAGCGAACATCGTACGGCATACGTCCGATGAGTTTGGCTAGTATGGATTCCAGAAATCGGTACGCAGCTATCTCATCCTCGCTCGTGGGTTCCTGCTTGAGGTTCCTCGATAGGTTATCAGCTGCGCGAATCTGTGCTGAAAAACCCAGTCCGGACGCTGTACTAAAAAAGTGAACAGCTTGTTGAAGCGATTCTGCCTTCTCGCCGCGTCTCACGAGTATATTTGCTGCAATTGGTTTTAGTTGCATAACGATAAGTAAAAATAGGCCAATACAGATCGAAGCTATTTGAATGCTTTTTTTTCTCCCAATGGACGATTGAGCCTCAGGGGTGATCGGTACATCGCTCAATCCCGTGAATGCGAGTATGATCATGAGGAGCATCGAGTCGGCAATCGATGAAAAAGAGAAAAAAAGATACGCAGCATATCCTCCAATAAGCGAAACAAAAACAGTCCGTCGCCATGTCACCTTTTCCTCCTTCATCGAGAGCCATACGGGAGCGAAAAGCATATTCAACCACAACAACAACCCAACGATACCCGTTTCGACAGCCTTGTCCAAAAATTCATTATGCGACCGGTCAAAAAAAACCGTATCGTCGCTGCCGTAGTACAGACGAGGATCAAAATATTTCTGGAATACGACCGGATACATGCCCGTACCCCAGCCGAATAACGGTTTATCCTGAAATGCCTCGATTGCGATTTTGAAATTTATGAGACGACTCTTGACTGTCTGGTCGATAATTTCAGTTGGGCGGGCCGGGTCAAAACCCGATCGTATCGGATGCGACGCTATGATGCCAATGATTGCAAGCCCACTGATGACTACCCCTGTCGCAGCGAACCTGAGATGCGTTCGTCGGAGACTATATTTCCGTACGAGAAGATGCCAGGAAGCACTACACGCTATCATACAGAGCGCTACGGACAGTCCCAGCAACACGGATCGGGTATACGTATACGCCAGAGCAAGGCTTTGCAGGATCACTGATACAGCAATAAACATGCGATGGTGTGTCACGCGCAGACAATATACGCCGATGCCTATGCTCAAAAGAAGATATGCGCCCAAAAAGGCTGGATTTCCAAGAGTTGAAAATATTCGTGAACCGTCAAAGTAGACAATGGGCAATCGCAGAGCTTGTGCGATCCCGACAAGCGCAACACTACTCGCGACTGCCGTATGAGCAAAGAAATAATGATGCCATTTCTCTTTTGTCGTGAGAACCGTCGTCAGTACAAAATAAAGGATCCCCAGCGAGATCCAATCGACGACGCTTCCGAATCGCTCCCACAC
>JACQKJ010000027.1 GCA_016204595.1 Candidatus Komeilibacteria bacterium
ATGCTGCGCCGTCTTATGGCTTCCCCCAGACTTTTCTCATCCGAGGGTACAATAGCTGGACCGGACAATCGGTCAATGAGTTCTTTCTTGGTGCCTTTATCCTCGATATTCTCCTTATCCCCCTGTTGCTCTACATCGGTATAGGTATATTAGCATGGCGACGGTCTCTTTAAATTTTATATAAACTTTAAGGGGAATGTATAAATCCGTAAAAACCAATATACCACTGTGATCTAAATGTTAGATATCAATACAAACACTTGTACCACTCACCGATGTGAGCTTGTGGCTTCTGAGATCGGTTACTTCTGTCCAGTCTGCGTCAGTATGTACTAGTTCTTCAATCGCAGAGGCTCTGTAGAAAATCTTAAGTAGAATTGCCCCCCAAAAGGGCGTAGCCCTGAAGGGGGGCAGGGTGGAGGTAGAGCTCCACCATGGAAAAAGAAAAGCAGCTCGATAGAAAAATTCGACGGTTGTTCCGGCAGGCAGGGCATCCGCGTTATGCCCATCGGATGGGTCCAAAGAAGTTCCAGACGTGGGTGTTATGCCTCGGCTTGATGCTCAAGCAACTCTACCAGCTCTCCTATCGGAGAGCGATGCGGGCACTCGACGAGCATTACCACATTCGAATGCATTGGACGACGTTGCAGAAGGCAGCCAAACGGCTGCCGAAATCCCTCTGGCAGTCACTGCTAGCAGCGACAATCACCGTTCCGGTGATCGCGCTTGCGGCGGCTGATGGCACCGGATTTGCACGTTCAGGGCCGAGCAATTACTATCTCCGTCGCATTGATCGAGATGGGCCGGTTGGGAGGCCGGTCCAAGCGATCACCATGGTTGACGTGCACCGTCGGAAATTCCTCGCTGGAAATTTCTACGCAAGACCATACCACGAAGCCAGACGCATTCCGACACTGCATCGACAAACGCCGGCAGAGATTGAGGTTCTCCTCCTCGACAAAGGATTTGATGCTGAGTACCTCCACCGATGGTTGAACGAGAACGGTACGTTCGCCGTTGTGCCGGTGCGCAAAGGCTGCAAACACGGGAGGCACCGCAAGCTCATGCGGGACTGCATGGACTGGTATCTCTACTGGCAGCGGAATATCGTCGAGAGCCTATTCTCTGCACTCAAACGGCTCTTCGGCAGTACGGTCAAGTCCAGACATATCAGAACGCTAAGGGCAGAGCTGTTCTGTAGGCTCATCGCCTACAACATCGGCTATCGCCGATGGAGATTTTCTACAGAGCCGATGGGAGGAGAAGGTATATCTCCTGTTCCCTTCATCCCCCTTTTCCCTACCCCCCCTTTGCTTGCCAAGTTTTCGCCGAATATTCGCCAGCAGGTCATCGGCCATCCGCTCGAGATCCCATTGCGGTTCCCAATCCCACTCCGCGCGTGCTGCAGAATCATCGAGTGACATAGGCCAGGAATCGGCAATAGCCTGCCGCAGCGGATCAATCTGGTAGTCAACGGCGAATGTGGGAATGCGCTTCCGAATAACCTCGGCGAGTTCTGCAGGGGTGAAGCTCATTGCAGCTACATTGAAATCTGCGCGGTGCTGCAACCCCTTCGCATCTGCCTGCTCCAGTTCGATGAGCGCACGGATGGCATCGGGCATGTACATCATCGGCAGTCGCGTATCCTCGCGGAGGTAGCATGTGTACCGGCCATCGCGTACTGCTCCGTAGAACATCGCGACAGCGTAATCTGTTGTCCCTGCCGTTGGCTCGACTTTCCAGCTCAGAATGCCCGGAAAACGCACGCCGCGGACATCCAAGCCAAATCTCTGGAAGTAGTAGTTCCCTAGTAGCTCTCCCGCCACTTTAGAAACGCCGTAGATGGTGGTAGGCCGCTGAATGGTGTCATTCGGCGTTTGCTCCCGCGGTGTGCCAGGACCAAATGCCGCAATCGAGCTCGGCACAATCACCCGTTTGACTCCCTCTTCCCGCGCTGCTTCGAGTATATTGTACAAGCCGTTGAAATTGACGGCATAGGCGAGCTGGGGATTCGTCTCGCCTGCCGCCGACAGGATAGAAGAGAGATGGAAAATCTTGCTGATGCGGTACTCTTGTAGCGCTGCTCGGACCGCTGCGGCATCGGTCACATCGAGGGTAATGAACGGCCCCTGCTGCAGCTCTGCGCTCGGCTTAGTGCGATTGCCCGCTGCCACTATCATATCATTGCCGTACCGCTGCCGCAGCAATGGCACGAGCTCAGCGCCGATTTGCCCTGTTGCCCCGGTGACGAGAATGTGCTCCATGTTCATACCTCAGCAGTATGCCGTTACCGGAAGCGTGACGTCTCTTGGACGCGGCGGAGGCGCCTCACCGAACACCTCTGCTTCCAATCGATGGTAAATAGTAGCGAGTGCCTTCTCCACCATCGCTAATGGATAGCGTGGGAGCAGTTGCCTTCCCTCTTCCGCATATCGCTCACGGAGCACTCGGAGCGAAATTTCGGGAGGAACTTCAGGTGAATTCACCACCCGGTCTAATCCTACCTGCTGCTGGAGCACTTCCACAAGGGTAGCAATGCTCTTTTCCGTTTCCCACGTTGTCGAATCTCTTCCACACATCGCCGTTCCGCACATCGTATCATTCATCGTTGTTTACCTCACCGTTTCCAGTTATAGCACCCTTATAGTGTGCCAAATATAACAAAATATCTTTTAACCTTTCAACTGCATGTTGAAGGGTTTAAACCAGCGGCGCTTATACAGTAAATTACGTTGATTGGGTTATACCCTGTTTAGTTCATCTGCACCACAATACACAATATCACCACAATTACCCATACTTCCCGTCGGCGGTACTGCATGTGCAGTGCGAGTTACTTCTCCTTCAACACATCAAAGAACACGTCAAACAATGGAGTATCCGTCGTCGCGGAATAAAATTCAATGCCTAATTGATTGCAGACATTATTGATGCGCGCGACATGATCCCCCAGACCTTTGCGGAACTCTTCCCGCATGCGCTGGCTGATGAACGTCCGCATCTGAAGGCCGGATTCAGAATCTTTCAGCCGTAAATCTCCTTCCAGCAGCATATTTCTTTCCACTCTATCCAACACTTGAATAATCTTGATGTCATGAGTGCTGCCCAGCTGGAAGAGCGCCTGCTCTATCTCATTCACCGGAAAAAGGAAATCCGAAATAATGACAATGAACGACCGGGTGTTGATAATTTTCCGGTACTTGTTGATGGCCTCGTAGAATCCGGTCTTGCCACCCGTACGTATGCTATTCAAATGCTGCATCATCGCCGCAAGCTGATTCATCCCTCGTTGCGGCCGGAACATCTCGAGATGATCGCCAAACGTGGCAAATTGGAATTTTTCATTCGACTTCGTAGCCAAATACGCAAACCCCAGGGCTAGCATTGCCCCAAAATCGAATTTCGCTCTCGGAGAGCCGAAGCCCATGCTCGCGCTGTGATCCATAAGGAGATGGACTGCAAGGCTGCGGTCTTCTTCGTACCGCTTGACATACAGATCGTCGGTTCGCGCGTAGACCTTCCAGTCCACTCTGCGAATGTCGTCGCCGGGAGCATAGATCCGATGCTCCTTGAACGTTGTTCCCCTGCCGCCGAACACCGAACGCCGACCGCCAACATATCGGGAAGTCACCCGTTTGTTAACAATGAGCGCAAAGCGGTTGAGCTGCGTCAAGAAGCTGGTGTCAATTGCCATAAGCAGTACTGTTTGTGCGCATCATTGCTTGACCTTTGCAAGCACATCGCGAATGCCGTCATCAGCGATCATCCCTTTGCGCTGCGCTTCGAAATTCAAAATTACCCTATGCCGCAGCACCGGGAACACCATCGTTTCGATGTCTTTTGTGCTCACATAATTGCGGCCTTCCATCAATGCGCGCGCCTTGCAGGCCAACACCAGGCCGATCGAGGCTCTGGGGGATGCACCATATTCGAACATTGTTCCTTCGCGTTTTCTTGTCGAAGTGACCATTCGCACAATGCGCTGCTTCAGATCATTCGCGAGCGGCACCTGTCGTACTAATGCTTGCAATGCGAACAGCGTCTTCTTATTCAATAGTACCGGTAATTGTGGCGGCTCTGAACTCAGCGAATACTGATCCACAATGCGGAGTTCATCCTCAAAGGAGGGGTAGTCCGTCAAAATTTTCAGCAGGAAGCGGTCTGCTTGCGCTTCGGGCAAAGGGTAGGTGTTGTGGTTGATGCCGCATGCGCCAAATCCGCCGAGGTAGTTCTGCAGACCCGGAACCGTCAGTCCAAACGCCATCCCTGCTGAGGGTCCGTAGCTGATGCTTTTGATCGGATCGTAGAAAACATCCTCGCTGAGGAGTTGCTCGCAATACCGAAGCAACGCCTCGACTTCTGCCATTCGCTGGCTGTATTGGTCCTGCAGGAAATTCGTGATCTGCAGCTGCGCAGTGCACACTCCGGTCTCGTAATATTGCCACACCTGGTTTTTTGAGACGGCTAATCCCTCTGCAATCCGGGTGATCGGCAAGCCGATGCCTGCCGCAAATCTTCGCGGTTCGCTTTCCCGCAACCCGATAAAATCAGCGGACTTCCGCAGGGTAATCTCATTCTGGAGGTCGTCCACCATCTTCCGCAGCGCGTCCACCGCCATGACGGTTTCCCCCTCCTTGATGCCTTTGTAGCTGCCATACCATGATCTGCGGACGAACGGTTTCCTTCCCTCAAGCGTATGGAAACTATTCAGGCCAAGCAATTCCACTAAACGCAAAATACGCCGCCGATCCACTGGCACGATGCAGAAGCTTGATCGTATGGTTCTCTCGCAATTGATGCGCTGCTTCCAGTCGTCAGACAGCCAGCCGACTGTCTGGAGATACTGTGGGAGATCGCTTCCTTGGATTTTTAGGCGATAGATCTTTCTGTTCTGATCCGCATCCTTCCGTATCCATGAGCGTATGCCTTCGCGCAGCAGCATGTACGCAATGATATTCACATTGCGTCTGCTTTTCTGCGTAAATACCACGCGATTGTCGCGAAGCGACGACTCTAAAGCGATGAAGGTTTTCAGGAATTCTCTGCACAGCGTCCTTGGAAGGCTTAGGAACCACTGAGGAATCTCCTTGTCCTTTCTTCCGGTCACCCCGAAACGGATTTGGAGATATTCAATAAGGGGTTTAGAATAAATTTTCGCATAACGGCAGCCTTCCGATTTCCGAATTGCCGGAGAAAATCCATAGCGCTGCGAAATGGCGACCCAACGATCGAGCGCCGCAGGATAATTCTTCTGGCATACTTCAAGGTATTTCTCCCCAATG
>JACQKJ010000039.1 GCA_016204595.1 Candidatus Komeilibacteria bacterium
GCTTCGGCATGTCCACGCTTATGAGTCCGGTGCTGGTCATCTTCTTCCCGCCGGTTGAAGCGATATTTTTGGTAGCTATTATCCATTGGTTCGGCGACGTTTGGAAAGTAACGCTGTTCCGCCAGGGTTTTAATCTGCGGCTACTCGCACTCTTTGGGGTCATTGGCCTTGCGACAAGCTACCTCGGCGCTTTTGTCTCGCTCGGCGCGAACCAGAATATTTTGCTTCGCCTGCTCGGCGCGTTTCTTATAAGCTACGCTGTTTTTTTGATATTTCAACCGAAGTTCCGAATACCTGCGGGAAACGCGACAGCTCTTTCCGGCGGGGCGTTGTCGGGATTTTTCGCCGGAATGTTCGGGATCGGCGGAGCGATCCGCAGTATGTTCTTGTCAGCGTTCGATCTGCCGAAAGCAGTGTACATCGCCACGGCCGGCGCTATCGGGATCCTGGTTGATTCGACTCGTATCATCACGTATTTCGCAGGCGGCGTGGCCTTGCCGCAGGAACTTCGGTACGGATTGCTGCTCTTTATCCCGATCTCGTTTCTGGGAGCGCGGGTCGGAAAAAAAGTCGTTGACAAGATACCGCAAAACAAATTCCGCATCGTTGTCGCTGTCTTCCTGTTGGCCATAGGAGTAAAATTGATCCTGTGGCCGTAATTTAAGCATGACGGACCGGAGATGGAAAACATCGAAAAAGAAAATCGCTACGAAAACATTGGCCCAACCGCATGGCGAGTGGCATATACTCGGACGCTTTCAGTCAGCCTTCATACCACTTGAACGCAGAATCCATTGAAATAGAACAGAGCCCGCAGCGACCTCGCAACGGGCTCTTAAGTTTCGTTCAAACGTCTCAACGTTCATGCTGGCACGTTCGTGATGCGCCTCTCGCGCTCGGCCACGATCCTATCGAGCCATTTTACGATAGATCGAGGCTCGGGGATTTTGAAATCCGCGGGGGTAGCCACTACTCCATTGACGAGGAGCTTCGAAGGAACGTAATAGGTTCCCAGTAACTTGTCAGCAAGACCCAACCCGAAGAACCCTGCGATAGCCTCGTTGCACCTGACGTTTGCATGGTGCATCAAATGAAAGGCGTACGTGCGCTGCGCGATTCTTCCGATAATCGGCGACGTGAATGCACGTTGCCACATATCATAAGGCAGATGCAGCAGGAAGTGCTTCACCTCGTAGAACCAGACCGTGAATGCGACCCCGATAAATCCAGGCAGCATGATCGGTACGGTTGGTACCACAAGCTGCAGCGCGAAGATGGGAATCAGGTAGACTCCCCAGATGGCCGGTAGCGCCCACCACGGAAACTGAGCGTGCAAGTACTGATCAGCTTTGGTGATGGGGTAGTTGCTCACCACGACAGCAGGGTTGCTGTTTCTGTCGAGCTGGACGGATGTTGCAGCGTGATGGGCTCGGTGTTTTTGTGCGGGGCCCTGTGCCCAGGCAAACGGTATTGCATGGAGTCCGAAGCGGTGAAAAAGCCACTCGCCGGGACAGTTCACGAGCACGACGAGCAAAAACATCCCGATGTTAATGCTGATCCCTGCATCGAGGTTATGTGCCCAGATGCCGGGCACGAGGTTTTTGAGGATGATCAGTAGGAGCGCGAGGAAAAAAGCCACGCGCACGCTAAAGACCGGGATAAAAAGCGGTCTGGGAATGCGCAGCATGGCGGTTCTCCTCTAGAGAAACGTTCGATTTGAAAGAACGGGACGATTCTAATACGACATCAGTATGCCACACTTTCCGACAATTGTCGCATTTCTAATGAGAATACTACGATACTCCCATGGTAACAACTCTCTTTGATAGTGTGCTATACTGAAAGCATACATATCAGCGGAGAAAGGGGGTGTGGCATATGATGGGTTATGGATATAACAGCATGATGAGCGGGCCGGGCGGCTGGGGACTGGTAAGCACCTTTGGCATTATTATCTGGATTGTTGTCATTGCTGATCTCATTCTTCTCGGCATGTGGCTGTGGAAACAGATCAACAAAAAGTAGGTCATCGTCGAGATTTTGGATCATTTGGAAATGTCGAAAGCACACAACATCCGCCGACAGGCGGATGTTGTGTGCTTTTTGATCACACGTTATTGCTCTCAATCGTCGTCTTCATCGCGGCCATCATCCTTACTGTTCGTATCTCTGCTGCTTGACGCGTTTACTTTGATGGAACCACGTCCTTTCTCTTTGTCTTTTCGTACGTCAGCATCCGCGCGAATCGTCATCGGCTTCTTGTCCAGCATGATGATGGTGAAGGTTTTAACGATAGTGCCGTTGTCATCAACGCTAGAGCTAGGCAGCGGGATGATGTCCTGGAACTTCTTGCCCTTGGCATGACCGACCGCGTTGCCTTTGAATTCTTTGAGCCTGCATGCCGCGGCCAGGAATACCTTGCTCTTGCCCGTGACCATGTACAGTCTGCCGTTGATAAGACCATTCTCACAATTGGTCTGGGGTGTAGGCGGTACGACATCCTGTACGGTCAGGGCCTGACAGCCGCCGTCGGCCGGCAGATACGTGCCGTTGCCATCGTAGTGCACTCGGTAGGACAGCACGCCTGCGACGGTCGTGAAGTTACTTGAGGCAGCTGCGCCGATACCGTTCAATGAAACGTTGTTCTCGGTCGCAGCCGGATCTCCGGAACAGGTACCGTTCGAGTAGCGCATGAAGTCCACATTGCCTGTCGGTGTGCCGCCGCTTCCGGACACCACCACGTAGTCATGGACGACCGTGCCGGTAGTGACGGTCTGGCCCGTGATGCTGGTATTGCTTGCGTTCAGGATGTTTGAGGCAATGACCGGGGTCAGATGAGCCGGAGCCTGGATTATCGTGAACGGTTCGCATGCAGCGGTGCTTGCATGATACAGGTTATTGCCCGTATAGTTCGCCTTATAGCTGTAGCTTCCGATAGCAAGCGTACTTGTTGCGTTCGATGCGGCAGTGCCGCTTGTCAATGCGACGTCTTGGGCGCTCAACACCGAACCATTGCAGGTTCCGTTGTTATAGAGCGTGAACGTCACGGTGCCAGTCGCGGTCGTTGTCGAGCCGACACCGACTACTGTCGCATAATCGTGTACAGCGGTCCCGAACACGACGGAGGTATTCGTAATATCTACATTACTTGCATTTCGGACGTGCGTCGTGATAGTTGAGTCGAATGTGGTACCGATGATACTACCGAAGGTTCCGGTAAGAGTGGCGGAGCCGGCCGCAGCATTGCCTCCCGCGTCTTGTATCAGGGAGCCGCCGATGGCGATCGCGTCACCGAGTTCA
Organism: Candidatus Komeilibacteria bacterium; assembly: GCA_016204595.1. Classification (GTDB taxonomy): domain Bacteria; phylum Patescibacteriota; class Patescibacteriia; order UBA1558; family 2-01-FULL-52-15; genus JACQKJ01. Next base: position 3,301 of record JACQKJ010000039.1, read on the forward strand.
ACGGTCGGCACCGTGCTGGTACCGGTGAAGGTAAGCGTTAACGTTGTGCCGCTCACGTTCCAGACTGCGAGGCCGAGATCTCCGCTGCCATCAAGCAAGGAGTGGCCGTTGTTGACCATGAAGGTGCTGGTGGCGTTGGTACTGGTGATAGCGGGTTTGTTGGTCGCTTCGGAAAACGTGAAGACGATGCTGTCGCCAGATGTTTTGGCTGACGTGATACCCGTGTCAAACGCGACCGCGCTCAAAAGGGTCGGCGCGACCGTATCGGCGATGATATCTGCGGTGGCAGTTGATGAAACAGTCGGCGATGAGGCTGACGTCACGATGCCGTCAGACGGGAACACGACTTGAATGGTGTCCGGAGTCGATGTGCTTCTCCACGATGCCGCGGTCCTGAAGCCAACGAAGAAATTTCCTTGTGTCGTCGAGGTGCTGATGTTGTTATTTGCCGCAGTGGTAATGGTGGTAGTGCTTCCAATATTCACCGCAGTTTGGGTACCAGCGAGCAGATCGGTGGACGGATCAAACAAGCCATCCCCATTGTCTTTGTAGACTGACAGGCTTGCGATGTTTTCCGATGCCACGGTGCTGGGGACGACCGCATTGACACGGACCGATACCGAACTCAAAGTCTCGCCCGCATCCTGCGTCAGATTGAATTTAAAAAGTCCCACAGGATCACTTGCGGCTTTCACATACCGGGGCGTCGTAACAAGCGACGTCGGTCCCGATTGCACGGTGATCGCGGCCAGAGCAACCGAGACCATCCCTCCAACAAGCATGAGCGCTACGGACGCTTTCCGAATGTATTTTTTCATATTTTCACGTTATTCTGGTTAGACATAGTAGGAGACGGGTTGAAACCGCAAACCTTACAAACATTCGTCCAGAAAGGCGTTTTTTACAAGACAGTATTCTCTCGCGGTGAGAGGATGGGACGGATTGACCCAGCCCCACTTTTACGCGCAACGTTTCATTATAAAACGCAGTTTTTTTGCTGCAAACAATCGTCTTATCGATAAACGCTTTATGTAAAAGTGGGGCTGGGTTGACAACCTAGTTGCAGGGTGTAATACGAACGTGTAAATACCGTTTATGAGAAAGGAGGCGGTATGGAAAAGCTAGACCCATTCAAAGATGCGGTGGCAGATGCGTTGCAGTTTACGGCCGGCCTTCACTTCGAGCGCATATTCTATGGCTGGGCGCTGTATCACTGCGGCCATTTTATCGGGATCATCAAGAACAGCGTCTTGTACCTGCGTACCAATCGTCTGACGCGGCTCAATTACCTTCGGATGGGCATGCAGCCGCTCGATCCGAAGGACCAGGTTCAAAAGCGCTTCTACCAGGTGCCGGGCGCTGTGGTGGGTTCCCGGCGCGAATTGACGCGGTGGGTGCATGAGGCCGCAGCGATACCCTATACGGTCCCCAGGCCCGAAGGCGAGTATCGAGGAGGATAACACGTCGCATGTGCCGTTGCGCGGACGCAGCAGCATGGTAAGATGATACGCAGCTAAATATTCGCTGTTCTATGATGACGCTGCTGTGGTACACACTTATCGCGAGCGTGCTCTCCCTGACGGGGGGCTTTCTTGTTCTGTGGAAAGCGGATATCGCATCAAAGATCACTATCCC
>JACQKJ010000034.1 GCA_016204595.1 Candidatus Komeilibacteria bacterium
ATCCTTTGGGAGGATGTTGACTGGGTTCGATTCCCAGCGGCCCGATTGTTCGCGAGTGCTTTTAGAACACGAAGTATAAAGGACATCAAGTGTTCTGAATGTCCTTTATATGGCACTACAAGTTGTCCTCGAGTGCTTGCTCGAATAGGCGGCAGCGAGCAGTGCGAGTCTGCTCGTTCATAATGACTCCCACAACATCGATTTGGTATTCTCTCGTATCGCCCTTTTCCTCCATGTAGAGAGCTGCAGTCCGTGCGACTTTCTTCAGTTTCGTCCTGTGTACAAGCTCTTCTGGTAGCCCGGACATTTCACGTGAAAAGTCCGCGCCTCGTGCTGTCACTGCCTTCACCTCAACAAAACGCACAGTCCCCTCTTTCTCTGCAATGATGTCTATCTCACCCCATTTCCTACTATAATTCCGATCGATGATTTTATACCCGCGGCGTTTAAGAAACACGCATGCGATCTCTTCACCGCCTCGTCCAACGTCCTTACGGATATCATCGGGCACCACATGGGCAGTATAAGTGCCATCTTCCACGAGGTATCCCGGGCAGCAGGGGATAATGTTTTCACGTGAAATGTGTTACTAAGCTGCGTGCCTAAGCTACAAATTGCTCGAATCCAGTATCATGCCAACGTGCGGGAGGCAATTCATGAAATAGTGAAAAACGGACACATCGATGAATGTCCTTTATCCCCATATCCACAGAGTTTTCCACATAGATCAAAAGAATGCTGTAATTGAGCCAAAATATAGCTCTAACGGAACGTGAATTCAGCTCGGTACGGTCCGTTTGAATGTCCTTTACAAAACGACTTGCGGCCCCTGTCAATACTGCAACACGATTTCTGCTTGACGGAAATAAGCAGCACGTACTAGCGTGACGACCATGGGTACCATGACATGGACTCGATACGTACAAGCGATATCGGTCCTCGCGTTCGTTATCTTTTTTATCATCACAGCTCCTTCTTTTGCCTCGGCTGCCGAGGTGTCTGTTCAAACAGCGCAGCTCCTTCCCGTGGGTGGCAACACGTGCGCGCCCGCGGGCGTCAGCGGGTTTACTCCTTATGTGTACAATGGCTCTCTTCACGCATTTGAATTTACCGTTGCCGACAGCTCGTATGTCGCGATAGCCGCGACCGTAGGCAGCACAAATATACCTTTTAATCAGATGACGCGTCGCGGCGAAGCATCGGGAGCAGTGCGTATACATGGCGATCTGCAATCGCTGCCCGTTCAGAGAGGTCTCCCAATTTCCGTCACCATGCTCTCGGCAAAGGGGAGTGGACAGCCCGTGTGCATTACGACTGTCGCAACGACGGTTACCACGGACGGCGAACTTTCCATCACACCTCCGGCGGGAGCCCCGAAACCAGTCCCGCCACCGGTGAGCACTACTGCACCGAAGCCGAAACCTGCTCCGGCCCCAGCTCCGACTCCGACTCCGGCGAGCAAGGCTCCCACGAGCACCGCCGCAAAGCCGACGACGACCGCGACAAGCGCAGCGTTCGCGACGACGCAAAGCATCCTCAAGGGCATGTGTGCGGGCACAGGTGCCGACCGCCTTTGGTTTGTATTGCTCGCGCTCTTTGCCGCAGTCGTAGCATTCGCCGTGTTCGGACAATCTCAGCTGCCGCCGGCACTCCGCACGCAAGAGTGGACCGCCGCGGCAATCGTTGTGCCATTCCTCCTCCTATTTGGCCTCTGGTATTTCGTCGAAAGCTGCAGGACGACTCCATGGGTACCCGTGATCGCGACCATCGTCGCGCTCGCCGGCCTCGGCATAGCCTTCTGGGAGCGCGGTACGAAACGACCAATGCCATCGCAAACCGTCATCAATCTCCCTGGAGCGAAAAAATAGTGCTCCCAGTTGAAGGTGCGGAGATTCTGTGCGAACATAGGCCGCACGCGGGTATGGTTCAATGGTAGAACATTTGGTTGCCAATCAAATGACCCGGGTTCGATTCCCGGTACCCGCACTACGTAGCTTTAGCGGAGTAGTGCACGGCACTCTCAAAATAACCGGGCTCACTGCAACAGACTGCGAAGTAGCCCTTCGTAGCTCGTTAGAGCGGACTAGTAGTTTTCGGGAGAATCGGCAAGTCGAAATTTATGTAAGAAAACTTCCCCCGCCTCATTTTTGCAGTCTTTGATTTCTTCGTACCAACCTGTCCACGGCACAGAGAGAGTGAACATATTGTTTTGAAGGTCAACGTTACCTGCCCATTGCTCATCGAGAGAGGTCTCCGTTTGCTCTATTAGCCCGACCACTCCTTCCTCATCAACTTGTAGGTATTTCCCGTTGGGACATAGAAAATCTCGAGCCGTCATTTCTGTACGCTTGATGTCAGCGTCAAAACGAGCCTCATTTCTATATTGGATAAATTGGGCCCCGCCAAAGAATGCGAGCACACTGATGAGAGGAAAAATCATCAATGAGACTGAAACTGATTGCCGAGCACTGTTTCTTCTTATCCAAAGCGTTACTATTCCCGCTAATACGAATATCGGATACGAAAAGAAACCAGCGACGATGATATAGCCTGGAACGTGGGACTGGTAAGGGTTATCAAAAAGTGTGATCAAATAAATTCCTTGGTTCAAAAAATATATCCACCAAAAGTATAGGGAGATTAGATATGCAACGCCGACAACAAAAAACAGTGAGAAAAGCCATTTCGACATAGCTTGTTCAAAAAACTATAGCATGATTTCGATTGAAGTTTTGTAGAGAAATGGAGAGGTACAAACGTCATGTAATAATCGGCACTACTTCGCTCGCTCACTACGTTCGCGAGCTTCGAAGTGCGTGGCACAGAATGCTAATTCTCGTGCGCTCCCGCCAGGATGCGGCCAAGCGCTCGCTCGTCGCCGTCGCTCCTCACTCCTCTCGGCCCTGCTCGCACGACCCATTCTGCTGAATGGGTACCCGATGTTCGCTTTCGAATCCTGCGGGCAGCGAACGCAAAAGTCGTCAGACGCTTCGCGTCTGACTCTATTTGCGTTGGCGCTCCCGCCAGGATTCGAACCTGGAACCTCCACGTCCGAAGCGTGGCGCTCTATCCGTTGCGCTACGGGAGCAAGCAAATCATCATAATACAGAGCCTCGGTA
>JACQKJ010000005.1 GCA_016204595.1 Candidatus Komeilibacteria bacterium
GTATAAGTATAGCACGATAGGTCATTGACAAACAGTTCCCGTATGCTTGAATAGGTGGGTACGGTTCTTTTGTGCAACGAACGATTGGAGGGTTGCCATGGCGAAGCTTCCCGAAATCGACGGTTTGGAGCTGAACAGGATGAAAGGACAGATACGGCTTACGGCCCGCGACCAGAACGGGGAACTCTGGTATATCCATGAGCGGGGTCTTGATCCGCGAAACACCATCTTCACAAGAAGACCTATGTTCCGCAAACCCGCTCATGACCTGGAGCTTCTTTTCAAGATTCCGATATACCTGCCTCTTCTGCCCGGGAATCGGGATGTGGAGGCGACCGTCTCCGAGGTATTCGCTCAGTTAATACAGCCGATCCATCCTGACGGCATAGAAGCCCCGCGCTTTCTGCGCCGGATCGAGGCCATCGAGGTCGTCGCGAATGAGCACAAGATCGATCAGAACCTCAACGCCATGATCGCATACATCAACGTCTACCAGCGCGCGCGCTGAACAGTCGAAGAACAAAGTCGTGGCCACCCTTCGTTCCACGTTGCGGAACTTCGGGTGGCCGCTTTTCTTTTCTTTCATTACTACCCTCCCTTCTCATTCAGAGCCGAACGGCAGGACGCAGATGGGTTCATTTACTAACACTGCATTTTGCGGTAACCTCCTTACTATGGCAATGAATGGATTAGACGCGGAATTTTGCGGCAAAAAAGTGGCCATCTTAGGCTTTGGCGTGGAAAGCCAGGAGAGCGTTGAGTTCATGCTGAAACTGAAAGCTGTTATCTCGGTCTTTGACGAAAAGGCCGAGAACGCTTTTGACGTGTCTCGATTGCAGCACTTGCGTGAACAGGGGGTTTCATTCAACTTCGGTGAATTTCCTTCACTTGCCCAGTTCGACATCATCGTGCGCTCCCCTGGCGTGAAGCCGGGCATACAGGCCCTACACGAGGCCGGAGACCTAGGCATTACCATAACCTCGGCCACGAACATTTTTCTTGAGCATGCCCAAGGTACGGTCGTTGGTATTACCGGCACCAAAGGCAAAGGCACAACTGCCGCGCTTCTCTATGAAATGGTGAAGACAACAGGTCGTGACGCGTACATTGGCGGTAACATCGGCATTCCTGCGCTTTCGTTCCTGGACATTCTGAAACCAGATTCCGTGTCCATCCTTGAGCTCTCCAGTTTTCAATTGATGGATGCAACGCGAAGCCCGCATATTGCTATAGTGCTCATGGTGACGCAGGATCATCTCGATTATCATACGAGTGCCGTTGAATATATAATGGCAAAGATGGGAATTGCGTCCCACCAATCAGAAAAAGATTCGATCATCGTCAATATCGATTACCGAGGTTCGGTGCAAGTTGCCGGGCGATCCGCCGCCAAACGATATGAGATCAGTAAATTCCAAAGAGTCGAACAGGGCTGTTTCACAGAACATGGGTTCGTGGTCGTGGCTCTCGGCGGGGTACAGGAGCGAATCATAGACCAAAACAGTATTTTGATTCCAGGCAAACACAATCTGGAGAATGTGTGCGCCGCGACCATGGCCGGGAAACTGCTCGGGATCCCCAACGAGAATATAGCCAAAGCGCTTCGTTCATTCCGCGGGCTTGCCCATCGCCTGGAGCTGGTGCGCGAAATAGACGGCGTCAAATACTACAACGATTCCATCGGCACGACGCCTGATTCGGCGATCGCCGCCATACAAGCCTTTGACGCTCCCAAAATACTCATTCTCGGAGGCTCGACCAAACACAGCGATTTCACCGAACTGGGAAACACCATCGCGCATCATCCCGCTATCAAGGCCATCATCGGTATCGGCGAAGAATGGCCGCGCATCCGCGCCAGCATCCCGAACCACCCGCATGGCATCGAATTCTACGAGGATCTCACGAGCATGCAGGACATCGTTGAAAAAGTACATTCTCACGCAGAACCTGGTGATGTGGTCATACTTTCCCCTGCGTGCGCAAGTTTTGACATGTTCAAGGACTACAAGGACCGGGGCGATCAATTCAAATTCTGGGTCGAGAAACTATAGTTATGTGGCAGCAGCTTAAGAACATCTATCATCTGTTTCAGGCGGTCGCGGCGAATCAGCTGTACGGTTTCCCGTCGCGGAAATTGTTCGTCATTGGCGTTACCGGTACTGACGGGAAAACAACGACGGCGAGCATCATATTCAGCATACTCCGTGACAGCGGAAAAAAAACGATAAAAATAACAACGCTCGGCGCAACTATCAATGACAAGGAGCTTGCGACCGGCCTGCATGTGACCACTCCCTCTTCGTTCGAGATACAACGGCTGTTCGCCGTGGCGGTGCGTGAGGGCTGCACGCACGCGATCCTTGAGGTATCCTCACATGCGCTGGATCAAAATCGCGTTTTTGGCATCCGCTTCGCGATCGGGGTACTCACGAACATCAGCCACGAACATCTGGATTATCATAAGACCATCGAGAATTATACCCGAGCAAAAACAAAACTGCTACAGGCCGCGGACATTGCCGTCATCAACCAGGACGATCCTTCGTACGCCGTTGTGGCTGACAGACTTGGTCCAAAAAAGATAACAACCTACGCACTCAATGCCGCAGCCGACGTGACTCCGTTCACGTTTCCATTTACCACGCAACTCTTCGGCGGCTTCAACAGATACAATTGCCTTGCGGCGGCCGCTGCTGCGGCCGCCGCCGGAATAGACAACGATACTATTCTCCGAAGTATCGCCTCGTTCAAAAACCCGCGAGGGCGGCAGGATATAGTTTATAATAAGGAGTTCAAGGTAATGATAGACTTTGCCGTGACGCCGAAAGCGTTTGAAAGTATTCTTTCGGAAATAAAAAAAGGGCTTTCAGGTCGCCTTATCCACGTGTTCGGATTATCCGGCAAACGCGACAGTTCAAAACGCCCCATCATGGGGGACGTTGCTTCGCGCTACGATGATATTATCATTCTCACGGCTGACGATCCGCGCGATGAGCCAGTGGAATCGATCAACGAAGAGATCATCCGCGGTATTCATGGATTCACCAGAAAAGATCCCGCACATCATACACTTCGTCCTGATGACCGCATGGATCTGTTCGAAATTCCCGATCGAGGCCAGGCTATTATCTATGCAATTTCCCTTGCACAGCCCGGCGACTTCGTGCTGCTGACCGGCAAAGGCCACGAGCAATCGCTGGCAATGAAAGAGGGCGATGTGCCGTGGGATGAATATAAAGCAGTGGAGGAAGCGCTTGCGAAACGTTTATCTTAACGTCATTGCGAGGAAGAGGAAGTACGACGGCGAAGCAATCCCCTTGAGCAGTCGCGTTGCTAATTTTTTTTGATATCTCATCGGGATCCCTCTGCGCCCTAGGCGCACCCGCCTTGGGCGGGGACTCAATTTCGCTCGGGATGACCCTTCGGGTCATTTCTTCACCCAATACCCCTCCTGCCTGCACAGTTTTTTCTCATCGGCCTTGTCTGCAAGAATATATTTGACCGCCTCTTCGAGGAAAATAGTATTTTGCGAGCCCTTCACCAGAACCAGCGCTTCCTCCGGCATGGTATCCCGCAGATACTGTCCAAGTTCAGGTGAACTCTGAAACCACCTCAAATCTTGCAACACTGCCGTCTGAAGCGCTGGAATGATATATTGTTGGGTAAGTGAACCGACGCAATACACATACTCAGCTATGCCGGGTATGCGTTCTGCCACAGCCTGATGCTCGATCGCCGCTTCCTCGCCAAGCTCACGCATATCTCCCAAACATAGCACGACCGGCCTCCCGGTCTTTTGCTTCAGATGGAATACCATGTCAAGGAATGCCAATACCGATGCTTTCGACGCATTATACGAAGAATCAATGATGACAGAGCCATTGACGCCGCTCAAAAGCGTTGAGCGTCCTTTCGGCAATACCAAATTATTCTCCAGCGCGTGGTTTATTGTTTGCAGCGAAACTTTCGCTTCCCTCGCCGCAAGTATCGCTGCTCCGAATACTTCGCGGTATTCCCGCGGCAACGCATGTCCTCGGATAGTTACAGACGCATGTTCCGATGCGGTGCGGAATGAAAACCTGCTGTGCCCGAGAGTTATTTCATGTTCATCATAAAAAAGGGCATTGCCCCGCCCCATGCCGAAAGGGAGCAGTAGTTTGCCCTGCAATCTCGATGTCTCTTTTTTTAAATACGTATTTTCAGCGTTGTAGATGACCGTATGGCACCGCGGCTCCCTTGCCATCTTCATATCCTCTTCCGTGATGCGCCGTACCAACAGATCGCGGCGTTCTGAAGCGGATAGTTTTTTTTCTTCAGCGGTCAATGTTTTCTCGAACTGTTCGGTATGTGCTGCCGACTCCACGACGAATACGCCTATGTCAGGCGCCACGATGGAAAGCAAATACTCCATGTTCTTCGGCGGATACGGATCGTCAATCCCCATTTCAACAATAAGATATTTCACGCCGACAAGATTGAATATGCCGAATGGAGCGCGCAGCACAGCCATAAGCCAGTCGATCGGGCGATATCCTTCAATGGCAATGCCAAGAATGCCCAATGGCACGCCAGTTTCGGAATTGCCCTTAGTCATTACCGTGCGCCCGGCTTCTTTCAAAATGGCATAAAGTGCATGCTTGGTTGACGTTTTGCCAACTGACCCGGCAATACCAAACACGAGCGGCCTATGGATGAAAAGCGCTGACCGCGCAAAAAAACGCAAATATCTTAATACACACCCGATAGCAAATTGACGCATAGCAACAGGGTAGCGTACCTTTCCTGTTTTTACAACCTTTGAAAATTAGGACTTTGGCAACTTTGAAAAGAGGGGTCGATACATATCTTCCTGAATGTCAATATGCAATTCCCCACGATGAATTTTATCACAAAATTCAATCGGCGTCTTTTCAATAATTGCCAAAGGTTGCTGTTCGTTCCCCTCGCCCATGACGAAAACTGCGGCCGCGGCAAGACTATCCGCAACATCGGTACGAGAAAATTTAAATTTTCTCCCGAAAATATCCGGCATTCCACGATAGTCTTTCACGCCACGAAAACCCGCATATCCGAGAGCGACGCCGGTTACACCGGCGCGAAGCGGTATCGTACGGCTGTCGGTAATCAGGACGCCGAGATGTCTCACGCCGTATTTCTGTCGCAATTTATTGCGCAGAAAGCGAGCCGTCTTAAAACTGTCTTTTGGAAGAAGAATAAGCTTGCCATTCGCGTTTGACTCATCAATTCCGGCAGAGGCCATTACCATTCCGTCTTTGATGGTAAGCCAAACATACTTGGTCGGTATGGCAAGCTCGCTTTCCGCTCGGATCAGCTTCTCTTTAGTCCCAATATTTTCGGCGACTGCCGTTCTTTTTTCTGCAAGGGCGACTATTTTAGAAGTGACCACAATTACGGATTTCTCCGGAATTTTCTTGAAATAATCCGTGATGAATACAAAAAAATCGTCGCCCTCCTGGAAAACACGAGTTTTGATTGGTCGGATAATCATGGTTGCCGTTGGTTAATCCGGTAGTGAAGCAAGAGCGTGCCGATCCGATTGAGCCGCTTTACAGATAGCAAGTTAACTCGCGCTGTTTGAATTCCACCGATAAACATTTCCTTCCCGCGCCCGAAAATGAGCGGCTCAACAGTAATAAAAATCTCGTCCAAAAGCCCGCTCTCCAACATGAAACGGTATACCGCCCCGCCACCGAGCACGGCCACTGTCTTATATTTTGCAAGCAAGGAGGTCAGGTCAACGTTCGCCGGATTCACGAATGTTACACTTCCTCTGCGCACCATCGTTGCTAAGCTGTTTGAGAGAACAAATGTATCTCGTTTGCGTAACCGCTTCGCAGCCGCTGTGTAGGTATTGCGGCCGACAACAACGGTATCCGCGCGCGAAAGTGAGCGTTGGAAAAATCGCCTGTCTTCCCTGCTCGTCCATCGCGGTAAAGTCTTTTCTGACAGTGAAATGCGTCCATCAATGCTTGCGGCAACGAATGCGATAAAGCGTGTTCTACGTTGTAGAAGATGTGGTGGGCGCATTTTGTTCTCTGCGAAGACCCGGAGCGAGATATTTCTGATCAATGTAAAAACCAAGATTCAGAAGATGCCTCTTCTCTAAGAAACCCAGAAGGTTATTGACGAGGATAAAAGATCCGCTGATACCCAGCGTAAATAGCAGTCGTTCCGCGATAACGACGGGAATAAGAGAATTCCAAACTGGCGCCGGAAGCGCGAAGACCCAAATCCACAATGCGCCGCCAACCGCATGCGCAGTGAATGTTGCGCCGAGCGCGCGGGCAAGGAGAAATTGGTCGCGGAAGAAGTGCGCGGCAATGGGGATAAGCCAGAAAACCGGGAAGTACCAGACCGTCCGACCTATTGGATGCGCGATGAATGCCGCGATGGCGAGCGCGGGGACGATGAGATTTATTTTCCGTTTCTTCGAGAAATAAAGCACGGCAAAAAGCATCGGGAAGAAGCGAATAATTGTTCCTGCGTCTTCAACCTGCGCTCCGTGAACAAAAAAATTAAAAAA
>JACQKJ010000035.1 GCA_016204595.1 Candidatus Komeilibacteria bacterium
CTCGTCCCCGTCAGCTGACGGGGACGAGAGTTGTCGTTTTCATCTCTAAAAAATTTAAAACATATTTTTTAGTCTCTTCAAGAAGTTGGTCATGCCATTGACTGCTCCCTGAAGGAGATTCGCTCCCTCTTCCCCGCTAGCGCCGACTGCGGCCGGCTGTACCTCGCCCGCTCCGCCAATTTCCACACTGTCCTTTAAAATTTCCTTAAGCGTCTTCATTTCGTCTTTTTCCTCTGGAGCAGAGAGGTTAATCTGTTCCCCGCTCTTCAATGATAGAAGCCATGCGCGAAACTCTTTTACCTCCTCTTGCTGGGCGGCATTTAGCGGAAACTGCTTTTCTCCCCTGCAGTAAATCTCATTCACTTTCTTTCTCGTTGTGAGATAGACATAGGTCGTCGCCTTATCATGTCCCCACGGAGCAAGTACATCGTCAAAGTACCGCTCTTGGAATGCATCAACAGCATCCTGCGTTACCTTGTCATAGACACCATTTACCTCAATACCTCCGAACCCTTCAAACGTTCGAAGGAATGTTTGAAGCTTTCTCACTTCAGCAGGGTCATTCTGCTCCCCCTCTTTGATAAAGCCGAAGAGGTATTGAGTACATTCTTTCGGCACAGGCTGGATTGGCAATACGGGCGTGCCTGTGGCAACTGCGCCAGCAACCTGTCCGCCAGACACTTGATAACCGATTGAAAGCGGACCCGAAATGACTGTGCCGCCGCCACCACCGCCTCCCCCGCCGCCGCTAGGCGTCGGCTCAGGTTCCGGCTCCGGAGCTGGGTCTGTTTCGTCATTATCATCAGCATTTTCACATCCCGGGTCATCAGGAAAATCAATCTTTCCATCTCCATCATTATCAATGCCGTCAGAGCACTGCGGCAATTCTTCTTCCTGCGGGTCATTGGACTCGTCATCAAGGTCAGGATCGTACGACTCTTCGTTATCCGCATCTTGGTCGGTATGACACGCTGGATCTTCAGCATCAATCAGACCATCGTCATCATTATCAATGCCATCTGAACATTCCGTCGTCGGTTCTGATTCATTTACATTCACCGTTCGTGTCACTTCCTCCGCGGCAGCACCGTCCGAGTCGGTAACATTGTAGGTGATGATGTAGACTCCGGCAGTTGTTGTACTCACTTCATCACCGCCAATAACAATGCTGTCGGTGATATCACCATCTTCCGGGTCAAGAGCGGTTGCGCCCGGGTCAGTGAACACACTGCCGATAATGAGATCCATCGGGTCACTACCCAAAAGTGTAATGACTGGTTGAGTGTTCTCATCATCAAGCGCAGTAACGGTAAATGACAGTGACGAGCAGTTGTTGGTTTCATCCGATTCTGCAACCGCGCCAACAGGTCCATTGACGTCAGCGCAGAGATAGAGAGTGTATTCACCCGCTTCTTCTGCAGTCCAATCAACACTTACCGCCTGCGACGCACCAGCCGCAAGGGCGCCGAATGGTACGACAGCAATCTCCGTCGCAGAGCCGTTGTAACAGTCCGCTTCGGTGCCATCAATACAGAAGCGAGCGGTAAGTTTGATTTGATACACACCTACATAGGCAGATGTATCAGCTACTGTTGTGGAGCGGGCAACATAAGCATGTGTAGAAGTGACTGCAATGTCGAGTCCCCTGTTTGCATTCCCATCACCATAGAGAGACGACTGACCCCACGCGTTAAGAAAAACGGGGTTTGCCGGATCCGTAATATTATAGACACGCACTCCGTCGAAATGCGTAACCGCAAACAGCTGATCACCGGAAATCTGAACGCTCTCAATTCTCGGCGCACTTACACGCAGAACTTCCTGCGGATTCTCCGGGTCCGCAACATTAACAACTATCAAAGCGTCATCACTGCCGATATAGACATAGCCGCCTGAAAGTGTGAGCGTATTCGGTCCAAAGTTGCAGAATAACTCGCACGGCCCGTTTGATGGATACAATTCAAGCGTACTTTTCACAAAAGGATTCGCAGGATCTGAAACATCAATAATTCTGAAATCAGGCGGATTAACCCCATCATTCAAATTATCATGGTCTGAAACTGTGTAGGCGTAAGAGCCGGA
>JACQKJ010000036.1 GCA_016204595.1 Candidatus Komeilibacteria bacterium
ACAAAAACAAAAACAAAAAAATTTCCTCATTCATGAGATTGAATGTGGGACTTATGGTGTTGCTGGTCATAAGCTCTGTGGGGAATCTGATCGTATCGAATCATGGCGCTAATCAGCGGTATGCTTTTTCCAAATCAATGGCAGAATATCGAGCCTTGCAATCGGAACATCAGAAACTGTTGAATCGGGTCGCAGAGCTCCAGTCGCCGAATCGGCTTATAACGGAAAGCGAGCGCTTGCAGCTGGTAAACGCTGCTGATATCGCATACGTCACGACCGGCGGGGCGGTCGCTCTGAATAGATAAGACACCTGGAGCAGATGCGGTTGCATTCAAGAAACATCTCACAAAAAAGCAAATCGAATCGGCTTACCGTCCTGTCTCTTTTTTTGGGGTTGTTGTTCGTGGCGCTTATCGGGCGACTTTTTTTTGTTCAAATCGTTGCACATGATTATTATAAGGCCTTGGCTGACGATCAGCAGTTGCTGACCGTCGAATCATCTCCGTATAGAGGCGAAATTCTGTCTCGAGACCACACCAATCAGGGAGACGGGGTAACGTACGTTCTCGCATCCAATAAGACGTTTTATGAGATATACTTGAATCCGATGCAGGTAACGAGGCCCATCAATACCGCGGAAAGCCTTTCCCAGATACTCGGGACGGACTATCAGACAATGCTTGATAGGGCGAAAAAAGAAAATGATCCGTATGAACCCGTCGTTTCTCGGGCAACCGAGGAACAGTATCAGGCGCTCAAGGCGACAGGCATCCCCGGCATCTACGGCCGTGAACATATCTGGCGATATTACCCTGATAGCGAAATTGGCAGCCAGGTGCTGGGCTTTTTGGGCATCGAGGAGAACAAGCGAATTGGAAAATATGGCATTGAGGGGTATTGGGATGCTGAACTTGCCGGCGCATCAGAGGAGGAAACCGCAACGCGTGACGCGCGGGGGACCGTATTGCCGAGGCTTGAGGACACTTCAGTGATCTCTCGCGATGGATCCGATCTGGTTCTGACGATCGATCGAACCGCTGAATATGAGGTGTGCTCCATGCTCAAAAAAGGCGTCGAGAAATACGCGGCCGATAAGGGAAGCGTTATCGTTATGGAATCAAAAACGGGACGCATACTGGTCATGTGCAATTATCCCGCGTTCGATCCGAATGAATATCAGCTTGTACAGGAGGTTGCCAATTTCAATAATGATGCGGTATTTGAATCCTATGAGCCTGGTTCCGTATTTAAACCGATAGCAATGGGAATCGCTATTGACCGGGAAGCAGTGACCCCGGCGACCACCTATGAGGATACCGGCGAGGTGATCATTGACGATAAACCTATTCATAATTTTGACTCTCTCGCGCACGGGAAAAAAACCATGACGCAGGTGCTGCAGGAGTCTTTGAATACCGGGGTCATTTTTGCAACGAAAACAGTGCCGAACCGAGTGTATTATGAATACGTCAAAAATTTCGGCTTCGGCGAAAAGACCGGCATTGAGATAGCTCAGGAGTCAGCAGGCAATCTCGGTAAATTGGAAACAGCTAAGGACATATACAAAGCAACGACCTCATTTGGCCAGGGACTTACGGTGACGCCGCTTCAGATGATCGCTGGGGTTAACGTATTTGCAAATGACGGCGTGCTCATACGTCCGTATATCGTCGAAGAGATACGCAAGCCGGATGGCGAGCGCATCGTTACGAAACCGCAGAACGTGCGGCGGGTGGTTACCTCGGATACGGCGCGGACCATTACGGCAATGCTGATCAAAGTCGCTGAGGAAGGGTATGATCACAAGGCGACCATCCCGGGATACTATGTGACCGGAAAGACCGGAACGGCGCAAATTGCGGAACGGGGCTCCTACGGGTCAAAGACCAATCATACCTTCGTAGGATTTGCACCCGCTACCGATGCGAAGTTCTCTATCATTATTAAACTGAATAACGTTAAAAACGTTCCGTTCGCTTCAGACAGCACAGCTCCCCTGTTCAATGCAATGGCGCGCTTCCTGCTGCAGTATTATCGGATTCCGCCTACGCGTTGACGCATATCCACCTTTATAGTACCGTTTGACGTGATTTGCGGCCCTATCGTCTAATGGTTAGGACACTGCGTTCTCAACGCAGGAATCGGGGTTCAATCCCCCGTGGGGCTACCATGAACCAGTCGCTTACTTCGTTCGCTCCGGTTCATGGCAGGTCCATTCTAAAGAACCCTTTGGAATCGGCCTGAAATGAAATAGGCGACTGGTTCATGCAGTGAACCCGAACGGCAGTGAGTGGTTCAGGGCCGTGAAAAAATCATCCACTGCCGGTTGGTGATTTTTTTATTGTGCGGAGCACAAGCGGGTAATCAAACCCGCTCGGAGGAGTAACTGTTTCGTTTTAGCAGAATATGCGATACAATGGATTTTATGGAAAAGCGAAAGCATATACCACAGCATGTTGCGCTCATTATGGACGGGAACAGGCGCTGGGCAAAGAAACGCGGATTACCGGGTGTTGCTGGACACCAGCAGGGTTATGAGCGAGCGGTGACTATTACTGAATACGCCTTTCAAAGGGGGGTGAAATTTCTCACACTTTTTGCCTTTTCCACCGAAAATTGGAAACGGTCGGCCGGTGAAATAAACTTTTTGATGACTCTTTTGAAGCGCGTTATTCGAGAGCAGACGCAGGCAATGCATAAAAAAAATATCCGCGTTAGATTCATAGGCTTGCGCAGCAGGCTGTCATCTTCGATCGTGCGTGCCATTGACGACGCTCATGCGCTGACACAAAAAAACACCAAGGGCACCCTGCAGATCGCTCTGAATTACGGCGGAAGGGCCGAGATCGTGGAATCAGTGAAGGCAATTGTCCGCGGGCGCCATAGCTGGAGCAGTATTTCGGAGCGATTGCTGAGCTCGCATATGCAAACCGCCGGAGTGCCGGATCCGGATCTGATCATACGCACGTCCGGCGAATATCGCTTATCGGGATTTTTGCTGTGGCAATCGGCGTATAGCGAACTATTTTTTAGCCCGAAGCTGTGGCCTGCGTTCACGAAAGCTGACTTCGACGAGGCGCTCGCTGAATATGCGCTCCGCCAACGCCGGTTTGGTGCTTGAACATATACTCTATGACACAGGACCGATGGTCAGAGGTCAAACAACTTATTCGCGACTCGTTCACCGTACTCGAGGAATATGAGGAACAGCTCGATCCGGGACATGCGGAAGTCGTTGAATTTGAAACGCCGCAAGGCATCCTGAAAGCCAGTTTCAACCGGCAGCCGAAAGTTGAAGGAAAGAAGACGCTCTATTCTCATCGTTCAGGCGGATCCGTTCGCGTTGATTACACCTACTCCGAAACGGATGAGGTCTCATACTTTACGATAGATCGTTGGGATGACGCTTCGGAGCAATGGATCCCGGTCGATGCGAACGGACTGTTTTGAAAAAGACCGCTATGCTATACTGTGTATACGATCCGGTTTATGAATAATCGTTTTTCATTTGACGCTGCATACCCGTTCCGGCGTTATCCGTGGCTGTATACATTGACCGTTGTTGTATCAGTGGGCATTGTCATCTTGTTTGTCGGGCTTTTACTGTCTACCTATTATGATAGAAGTTCGTCACGTACGGCTGCTCCCGAGACGTCGGCAGACAAGAGCGACCGTCTTGAGGTCATGAATGTCCTCAACCGCTTCCATCTTGATGAGGGTCAGGTCCCTCTTTCTGATCCGCCGGAGGACAGAGTGCGGAAAAGAAGGGAGCATGTTGCTTCCGCGCTTTCGAGACTGAAGGCTGTCGAGACACAGGGCTCGATTGAGAGTGCTCAGAACGATCTCATTCGCCTGTTTTCTGTATGGGACGACCGGTTGCGGTCCGGTCAGGACACGTATGATTTACGCGCTTCATTCATCACGCTCGGAAAAAAGTATCCTTGGATGAATACGCTCCTCTGGCTTATCATGTTGAACAGAGTGTAGGCAGATCTACGCCATGCGCTTCATATTTCCCTATATATTCGCGCTCCTCACATGGGTAGCCGCCTATAGTTCGGTTGTATCGCCACGATCCATTCCGTACGTGCTGGGAGCCTATGGCGGACTCTGCATAGGTACGGCTATCGCAGTTGCGCGCAGGAGACTTCTCTCGGATTGGAATTTGTGGGTTAATTTTTGCATTTTCTTTTTTTCATCACTTGGCTATACGCTCATCATCGCTTCCCCGGCATTCCGTAACGCATATATCGCCGCATTCGGAGCTGTCTGCGGTGTTGTCATGTACGTCGCACTTCGTTTCTCACGCGATGCGAACGCGCTCATCACCAAAAACTACGTCAGGTTTATCGGCTGGATATTCATTCTGGCGTTTTGGCAGATGCTGGCCGGCATCTATTTCATGCAGGTCGCGTATGACGCTTCGGTATGGTCGGGTGCCGTCATTATCGCTCTTCTGACGTTTGTTCTGGGGCGGGGTATTATTGGCATTCACGGGCTTACCAAGAGTTCGATGCGGCTTGTACTGTTGGTCCTGACCCTGACGCAGGTTGAATTTTCTCTCTTTTTGACCCTGCTGCCTATCCACTACTATGTGCAGGCAACGCTCGCTACCAGTTGGTTTTATTTTATCATCGAGCTGGTCCTCTCCGGACAGTCCCTGACAAGTCGAAAAGCCATTTTTAGGGCTTATTCCATCGCCTTATCTATCGCTTGTATCTTGCTGCTTCTCACAGCCGCATGGCAATAAGTACCATGGAACACAAGCATTTTGAACGCCCAACGACTCACAAACCAGAGAATGTGCTGGCCCGTCGTCTTCTCTATTTGATACTTGTCGCGGTCACCGGATTAATCGCTGGCGGTTTTGGTTTTGCGCTTTTGATCCGTCTGTATGAACCGGCGGTACGGTATAACCTGCTCCCTGAGAGCGCTCAATTACCGCGAAGGACCCCTTCAGTTCAATTGGATCAGCCCATAGTGAATGAGGCACAGTCCATTGCATCATCGCTGGTATTATTCCTGAAGCATCGTGCATCCCGGACTTCCCCGGCGGACACGCTCGTTGATCTTTCTGAAGTCATCAGCCACGGCGTGGTTCTGACTTCGGATGGTTGGTTGCTTGGGCAGATTCCGTCGTCATTCTCCGGCCCGCTTGACGCATTCATTGACGGTGAGTTTTATCCGATTTCGAGAACGGTGCGGGATAGTTTTACCTCGGTGACTTTTTCCCGTATAGCGGCGAATGACCTCTCTCCGGTGCAGGTTTCTGAATCCCTTCCTCTTGGCGGAGAATTTATTTTTTCAAGTTCAGCCTCCATCGGAGGAGGGTATCGGGTTGCGACGAATCATGTCAGTAATCCCCGTTGGACGCCGATGAACAGTAAATACGACGCCGTCAAATCGGGCACTCAGCTTTCCGAATTCATCCAGCTGGACCAAAGTTCGTCAAACGGCGTGGTGTTTCGGAGTGATGGGGCTCTGTTGGGCCTCACGCGCGCTGACGATGATACAGGGGTCATTCCTGCACGACAGATAAAGATCTCGTTCGAACAGTTGCTGCGGGGCGATACAGACGTGGATCCGGGGATATATTACGTTGATACGACCCTTGA
>JACQKJ010000037.1 GCA_016204595.1 Candidatus Komeilibacteria bacterium
CGAGAGCTCGGCTACGAGCTCTGCCCTGCAGAGGTTGGCCCCCAGCTCAGGCTGCAGTACCAGGATCAGCCGCTCAACGAGTGGCTCGTGATCGCCATGGAAGCGATCTCCGTCTCGGACGGCAACCTGCTCGTGTTCTACGTCAAGCACCTTGTCGTCGGTCAGTGGCTCGGCACGTACAGCGGCAGCCCTGGCTATCTCTTCAATCCCGACGGTCGGTTCGTCTTCACCCGTCGCAAGTCCCGTTAGAGATTCATCTCTAACGGGACAAGTAGCTCTCTGGACTCAAGTCCTCGGGTCTCCTTAGACCCTTTGGCTTTTGTCCTCTGGACTTCAGGCCCGGAATTTTCTTCGACTGCGCTCCGACATAACGTCGGGGCTCAACATCGAAGAGAGTTACCGGGCCTTTTTTTGACCCTCAATAACGTATGTAAAAACGGTCATCCCGAGTGAACGGAGTGAGCCGAGGGATCCCGTTGAAATATAGTTTATCTATTTCTCATCGGGATTTCTCCCACCTTCGCCTCCTCCTTCGCTAAAGCTACGGCGGACAAGAAGGCTACGGTGGGCAGGCCGTGCGCTCCCTTCGGTCGCTTAGTCGAAATGACGTGCTATACTGTCTCCATGAAGCGATTGACAGAGCAGCAGCTTCAGCGTTTTCGCAAAATCATATACTCTCATTTCGAGAGACATGGGCGGTCGCTGCCGTGGAGAAGAACAACTAACCCATATCATATTCTGGTATCCGAGATCATGTTGCAGCAGACGCAGGTTGATAGAGTGATCCCCAAGTACGACGGATTCATTGAAGTCTTTCCTTCGGCGCGCGAGCTCGCTCGCGCGCCATTGTCAAAGGTCCTTTGGACCTGGAGCGGACTTGGGTATAACCGACGCGCTGTATCTTTGAAAAAGTGCGCCCAAGAAATCATGCGAACGCACAAAGGGCAGATACCGAATACAATTAAGGAGCTTGATGCGTTGCCCGGTATCGGGTGCCACACTGCCGGCGCTATCATGGCGTTCGCTTTCAACAAACCGGTTGTTTTTATAGAGACGAATGTTCGAAGCGTTTTTCTTCATCATTTCTTTCCAAAACGAAAGAAAGTTTCGGATTCGGAGTTGGAACCATTGATAGAGCAAGCACTCGATAGACAAAATCCTCGGAAATGGTACTCGGCTCTGATGGATTATGGTTCTGTGTTAAAGAAAGAAGTTGAAAATCCGTCACGCAGGAGCAAACATCATACGAAACAAAGCAGGTTTGAGGGGTCGAATAGGCAGCTGCGCGGTGCGATTCTGAAGGCGCTTATTATACGTAGGTCGAACACCGCGGAGCTGCAGCGCGCGCTTAATCGAAAGAAAACTGAACTGAATACGGTTCTGTCGCAGCTCCAGAAGGAGGGATTGATATGCAATCAAGAGGGAGTGTTTGGTCTTCCGTTCTAATGTCAAGTCCCCTTGACATTTGATTCCTTTCACTGTACGATAACCGCATGAAAAACATCCTCACGAACCGCGTATATGAGCTACGCAGCAGTATCGGTACGACACAGGAAGAACTAGCCGAAGCAGTTGGCGTTACGCGCCAGACCATTATTGCCATTGAAAAAGGCAACTACACGCCCTCGGTATGCCTTGCCATTAAGTTAGCACGATATTTTAAAAAACCGCTTGAATCAGTTTTCATCTATGAAACATAATATGAAAGAAATCATCGCCTCGATAGCTTTTATCATTCTGCTCGCAGCATTTCTTGATCCCTTCGGGCGGTATATGCCGAGTGAAGCCGCGATGATGCAGATGCTTGCCCTGCTCGTTATATTTGCAGTTTTCGCCGTATTTGTCTGGAAGGAGAAAGCCCGCGATGAGCGCGAAGCACTCCATGCGCTCCTCGCGGGCAGGATCGCATTCCTGGTGGGAGCCGGGGTTCTCGTTATAGGCGTTATTGTGCAAAGCCTTGATCATGCGGTCGACCCCGTTAGAGCCGGGGTCTCTAACGGGGTAGATAGCTGGCTCGTACATGCGCTTGGAGCAATGATACTTGCGAAGATGCTGGGGCGTATCTATGCACAGAGGAGACAATAAGGAGTGTAAAGAGCACTTGACATCACTGATATACCATTTATACTGTACTAATAAGAAAGGGGACATATACCCGTTCAAAATAATTAACAGCATACATTATGCAACAAAATTCAAAACGTTTGTTCCTGGCGATGGGTCTTGTAGGGCTTGTCGTTCTTGTGGGTGGTTGTAAGAAGCTGACGCCGCCGGTAACCCCTTCCGTCAATCAGAGTGATGAGGCCGCAATGAAGGCAAAAGAGGAAAAAGCAGCGATGGAAAAGAAGGCAATGGATGCCGCGACTCCGTTTGTCTTGACCGCGCAGAATAACTCAGGCGAAACAGGAACCGCAAAGATATTCGAGGTAGAGGGAAAGGCGGAAGTAACCCTGGCGGTCAACGGCGCTCCTGCGGGCGTAGAGCAGCCGGCTCATATTCACGAAGGAACGTGTGAAAAGCTCGGGCCCGTCGTATTCGGGCTCGCGAATGTGGTGAACGGAGAGTCAATGACGTACCTGAACGTTCCGCTTGCATCGATTTTCAACGGCTCAGCTCGCGCTTTGAACGTCCATAAATCGCAGGCTGAGATCGGCACCTACGTAGCGTGTGTTGACCTTACTGCTGCTCCGAAAATGGAAGACAAAGAAAAGAAGGACACCATGAAGGATGAGAATGAAAATACCAACTCGAATACCAACGGCAATACGAATGCCAACACGAATTCGAATACCAACCAGTCTGCCAGCGTGAAGACATTCAATATCACGGCCCGAAATTTTTCCTTCTCACAGAATGAAATACGGGTGAAAAAAGGAGACGTAGTTCAGATAAACCTGAATGTCGTTGAAGGCTTTCATGATTGGGTCGTCGATGAGTTCAACGCCGCCGCGAAGAGCTCGGGATCGGGCGCTACAACCGGAGTACAATTCACAGCCGATAAAACAGGGACGTTTGAATACTACTGCAGCGTGGGAAACCATCGGGCCATGGGCATGAAGGGCAAGCTGATTGTTGAATAAGTATTGATAATGCAGCCGCGTCTATTTATGATGCTTACCGCCAGCGCCATTCTGGCGCTGGCGGTAGTAGGCTGCACAGTACGGCCTTCAGAGCGCGCAATACCTTCCGTTCCTTCTCCTGCCCAGCCCGACGTCGTTACCGAACCGATTGCGCCCCGCAATTTTGAAAAGCCAGTTCTTTCAAAACTGAAGCGGATTGATTTCTCGGACTATAATCCTGAATTTCGATTTTCTGCAGAAATCCCGTCAGAGTGGGATATAGAGTACGTCAGGGATATTAGTTCGTTGAATATCTATGATCCTGAAGATCCAGCGGAAAGTACTCGAGAAAAGTCCCAGATTTTCGTTCGTTTCTTTGAGGCGAATGCATTTCTGACGCTTTCAACGGTGAATATTTTTGAGCGCCGGGAAACGTCTGTCAAAGGACATGGTGCTGTCGCATATGAGATAGAGAAGAAATCGGGCATCGCTAATTTTCCATCACAGCCAAGCTGGCGCAATAAACGTCATAAGCTGACTGACGTGAGACTGGCGGCTGGCCCAACAACTTTTTATGTTTTTTCATATCGGCCATCTCTTTCACCGAATGAGTTTGATAGATTTATTGCATCACTGATCTTTCATAACGATGGTGAATCGTTCGTACCGCCGCTGGAAAGGGCGCGAGAGAGAATCACAAGAAAACCGTTCGGTATTAAGGTATCGCCCGCAGATTCCCCGGTGCAGCCTGAACGATTTTCCGGATTCCACACTGCAGTTGATCTTGAGGCACTTGATAATGAGACTGATAAGGAGGTTGCAGTATATGCTTTTTGTGGAGGCACCATTCTACAGAAAAAGACTGCGGCCGGTTACGGAGGAGTGGTTGTTGAGGAATGTCTTCTTGACAATGAGCGCGTCACAGTCGTCTATGGGCATCTTGATATAGCAAGCAGTGACCTTGCTGTCGGGCAGTACGTTGCGCCGGGCGTCCTCATCGCGGACTTGGGAGAAGCAGGAAGCAAAGAGACTGACGGCGAACGCAAGCATCTGCACTTCGGTATTCATAAAGGTTCAGTGGTCGATATTCGGGGGTATGTCCCGACTCATGCCGAGCTCCAAGCCTGGATCGATCCAGCAGACTATTTATAGTAAACATATATGCATATATCGAAAAAATACCTCTCACTCGGAACGTTACTCGTCGCTATGGCGTTTGTTGTTTCTGGCTGCAAGCTTTTTCGAGTTTCCCAATCTCCGCAACCGGTACCGCCAGTGCCGCAAGGCGGTTCATGCTTTACCGCAGAGCAGTGCCCCTTGGTAAAGTATACCTGCGCCACAGGCTTTGAATCGTTCAGCGATCCGTCAAATCAAAACTGCGCCTGCGGGTGCAGGCCTGCTGGTGATGCAGACGGTTCAGTCACACCAAACACTGACGTCGTGGAGAAGAAAGATGAGAAAACAATGGAAAAGAAGGAAGAGCCTTCTCCTACAACTATGCAATTCAGCGGTGTGCGCCTGGGCGGATCGGACGCCTCTCCGGTCATCGACTTCAACAAAGCAGATTACGATGCGGCACGCGCCGCCGACAAGAATATCCTTCTCTACTTCTACGCAAACTGGTGTCCCATCTGCAAGGCTGAGATCCCGGTGCTCTATAGTTCCCTCAGTAAGCTGAATGATCCGTCGGTTGTTGCCTTTCGCGTTAATTTTAATGACAGCGATACGGATGCCGACGAAAAAGCGCTTGCCCGCGAGTTCGGCGTGGCGTATCAGCACACGAAAGTGCTTATCAGCGGCGGCGCCCGGAAGCTTAAATCACCCGAGACATGGGATGAGAATCGTTACTCGTCCGAAATGCTCCGGGCATTCAGCGGCTCCTCATCATAACTATGACTGATGCATCTCTCATCGTCGCACTCGCGACATCGTTTGTGGCAGGCATTGTATCATTTTTGGCCCCATGCGTGCTTCCTATTATTCCCGGTTTTCTCGCGTACCTCGCAGGGACTCCTGTCGCTGATGCGTCTAAACACCGCAGACAGGTTTTTGTGCATAGTTTGCTTTTTGTCATTGGGTTTTCGCTTGTGTTTGCCCTCCTTGGCGTATTGCTGAATACAATTCTTGAGCGGGTCGCTTACGATGTGCAGACATGGCTTTCGCGTATCGGCGGGGCCATCATCATTTTTTTTGGGCTCTATCTGACCGGGTTGTTTCACATTGCCTTTCTTGAGAGAAAACACGGGTTTACTATCAAGCAGGGAAGCCGATCGCGGTATCTGACGTCAGTGCTCTTCGGCGCATCGTTCGCAGCCGGATGGACGCCTTGCGTTGGAGTGGCATTGGGCGCGATATTGGGTCTTGCGGCAACGCAACCGGGTAAAGCGTTCTACCTTCTGCTTTCATACGCGATCGGCCTCGGGATCCCCTTCCTTATTGTCGGGCTGTTCGCGGCCAAGGCGCAGGCGTTCTTTCTGAAGTACCGCAAAGCCACGGTTATCCTCAATCGGATTTTCGGTGTTATTCTTATCATTCTCGGCATCCTCATTTTCACCCAGCAGTTGGCGCGCATTGCGAACTTCGAGGTGCTTAACATGATACTTCTTAATTGAATTATGAAATCTCAACAATTGCTTCTCGTAGGAGCGCTCATCCTGATCGTTGGCGCGATAGTCTATCTACAGTCGCAGAAAGTTACGGTTCCTGGGAATGGAACGAGCGATACAACCATCCCTTTAATTGCATCCACCATGACGACTGAAGAGAAGGCAAAGAAGTACGAACGCGCGAAGGAAATCTCAACACCGGACGGGTTTATCAACACCGATGCCATCACTATCTCCGGGCTTATCGGGAAAAAGGTCATTCTCGTTGATTTCTGGACATACAGCTGCATCAACTGCCAGCGGACGACCCCGTACCTGAACGCCTGGTATGATAAGTACAAGGACGACGGGTTGGAGATCATCGGGGTGCATACGCCCGAGTTTGAATTTGAAAAAAAATATGGCAATGTGCAGCAGGCCGTGACGAATGAACAGATCGCATATCCGGTCGTCTTGGATAATGATTATTCGACCTGGCAGGCCTACGGCAACAGATATTGGCCGCGGAAATACCTCATCGATATAGACGGGTTCATTGTCTATGATCATATCGGTGAGGGCGCATACGAAGAGACGGAGCAGAAAATACAAGCTGCACTTGCCGAGCGGATGACGAGGTTGGGGCTGACGGATTCAGTGGAAACCTCGATAGCACAACCCGAGGGTACGTATGACCCTAAGGCGCAAAGTCCAGAAATTTATTTCGGGGCGTCCCGCAACCAGTATTTGGGAAACGGTTCGGCAAATAAAGCCGGTGTGCAAAATTTTACGGCACCGAAAACGGTTACGCCTAATACGCTTTACTTGTCGGGCACGTGGGATATCAGCGATGAATTCGCTCAAACCAAGTCTGCTGGAGCGGCTGCCCTGTTTCAATACACTGCACAGAAAGTATATATGGTAGCGAGCGGTGATTCGCCGGTCAAGGTTACAGTGCTCATTGATGGTACAGCGGTCGGAAGTCTCGCGGGCGCCGATGTAGACCCTGCAACCTCAACGGTTACTATTCATGATGAGCGCCTGTATTCGCTGAT
The DNA here is from genome assembly GCA_016204595.1 of Candidatus Komeilibacteria bacterium. Classification (GTDB taxonomy): domain Bacteria; phylum Patescibacteriota; class Patescibacteriia; order UBA1558; family 2-01-FULL-52-15; genus JACQKJ01. Next base: position 6,700 of record JACQKJ010000037.1, read on the forward strand.
CGATGATCCAGGCGGATTGAGTTCTCATACCCTTGAGCTCATTCCCGAAACCCCTGGGCTTCAGGCTTTTACGTTTACCTTCGGCTAGCAGCAACCCGGTTAGAACCGACTTTTTGTCACGGGGTTGACAACTTCTATGCGCATGTTACGGTCAAGATGCCGAAGGTTCCCTGACTCGTGGCCAAAGGGCAATGTCCCGGGCCAGTCTGCGGAATCAACGGGGGGTTGGGTCCCGTACCTACCCGTGGACCCAACCCTTTTACCTCTCCGCACTTCTTGCGGTTTTTGTTTTGCTGGGTTATTGTTTTGTGTGCTTGGGCCTATAGTCTAGTGGTATGACACGGCATTCGCATTGCTGAGGCGGGAGTTCGATTCTCCCTAGGTCCACCATGCACTAG
>JACQKJ010000038.1 GCA_016204595.1 Candidatus Komeilibacteria bacterium
CATATATAGTTGGCTCAGATGAAAACGAAAATTATTTACGTTCACAAATTCATGATACGAAAATTCTTGAAAATAACACCTCAACGCTGACTCCTGTAATTATAAAAAAACTTAAAGATTCGAAGAGTGTAAAAGGCGATGATATTGCTTTATCTGTCGAAGCTTTGCACCATGCATATAATCGAAACATCGACATAGTTCACTTATTCACTGGGGATGGAGATTATCTCCCTTTAATACAGGAGATTAAGCATCTGGGGGTTCGCGTATTTGTTAGCGCTTTTAATGTTGGCCTTAATGAGAAATTAAAATTGGAAGCCGATCACTTTTTCGATTTAGACACAATTTACTTCCCAGATGTAAATTAATATATCCTTTATCAGTCGGATCGTCTTTAAATGGTGCTCATTTAGCCACACAATGTCCATATCCATAAGACTTAATTCCTTGTCCCCCTCCTCGAACTATCGTATACTATACCCATCATAACTAAAAACTTCAGTATGTTCGGCAAAAAAAAGAAAAAAGAAGCAACCGCGGTCAAAGAGCAAACCGATGCTTGGCTTGAGCCGGAAGCGGCGCATGATGAGCACAGCGAGAACCCCCTCCAGAACCTGGACAAGCAGCCCGACTGGATAGATCAGGAGGAGGAAGAAGGTCAGCTTTCCGTGGACGTCTACCAGGAAGGCGGCAACATTATCGTCAAATCCACCATCGCCGGCATTGAGCCCGAGGACGTGGATATTTCCATTACCAACGACATGCTTACGATACGCGGTGAGCGCAAACAGGAAAAAACGCAGCATGGGCGCGATTATTTTTTCCAGGAGTGCTACTGGGGCGCGTTTTCACGCTCCATCATACTGCCCGTTGAAGTGGACGTGAAGAAAATAGACGCCACGATCAAGAACGGGATTCTCACCATCGTCCTGCCGAAAATCGAACAAAAATCCAAGAAATCGATCAAAGTTAAAGAAGAAGAATGATCCTCGCAAATTTAAGGGTGACCGTGAAGGAGGTAACAGCTACTGATGTGGTTCTTGAAACCGAACAGGGTCAGCCGATTCGCATCCCCGCACAGCTGCTGCCTGACGCAAAAACCGGCATGTCGCTCTACCTTGCCGCAGACGGAAAACCATTAGTCTCGACCGACACACACGCCAAGGATATTTTGAATGAGATGATCCGTTAGATCGCGGATTGACTTTATACTCTCCTCATACTAAGGTGAGGTATCTTTTGTTTTTTTACAGCGTTTCAACGCACATTTCCGACAAGGAGACCATGCATGGACACCAAGCAGCATGAATTGATCGACTGCAATAGAACAGCGTTGACCAGCTCTCAGCTGCTGGAACGAGCAGCGCAGTTCGTAGCCGCTCTTACAATGGAACTACACGAGGGGTCGAGAGGTCGCACAAAAACCATTGTTACCTATCCCTTGGCTGGTCTCGATCGCACAGCAATGGAGAATGCCGGTCTCCGCAGTGAATCAAATAGTCGCATGACGACATTCGCGCTCGACAACGGCGGATACTGGAACTTCCGCCATGACCACGAGCATACGGATCAAATAACGATTGCACTCAGCGCGATCGCTTCCATCAGCGAGACCGATCGTGGGGTTGCATTCATACCGTGCGCTCATGGTACGTTTCTGTCTCCGGCAGATAACGAATCGCATCGTCGCATGTTCCGGTTTCTCGCATCCATTCATCCGGAAGCACCAGATATCGTGCAGAAGCTGGCGCAGGACAGGGTCGTTGTCAGATGGAGTGAGATCGGTTTAGGAGGAATTCGCTCGATCGAGAGGCTTTTCAGCGAGTTCTGCAAGGGGAACGAAACACTGCGCAGACTGGCCATCTCGATCCTCAATCCATTTTCACCGAATCCATTTTCACGCGACAATGTAGAGGAAGACCGATTCATCGAGGAATCTGCGCAACCAAACGTACTAGCCGGCTGGCGAAGACAGTTACATGAGCTCTGCTCTCGCCTTTCCGCCTATTAAGACCTCACGTCCATACGCCGTGTCCTCATTGTCCCTCATGGGATGAAAGGGGCGCGGCGTTATCATTTCGGCTAAAAATTGTTATTCACTATGCTTGATTGTACCGACGTATCCGCCTCCGCGTGGTGAAGGATGTTCGGACTGCGGTGAGGGGGTTGCAGGTGACACAATGCGAATGGATTAAAGCGGGATTGACAACTGATACACTTTTGATACACTAGCTTTATAATCCTTAAATACCGATTTATGGCTACCATGAAACGTCGTATTAACATCTCTCTTCCTGATAGCGTCAATGATGCCCTGACGCTGCTTGCGGAGCGCGATAATGTACCTGAAGCAACAAAAGCAACGGATCTCCTCCAGCTTGCTCTTGAGATCGAGGAAGATCAGGTGTGGGACGCGATTGCCTCCAAACGAGATACCAAGAAAGCTCGACTCACAAGTCATACGAAAGCGTGGGCATGAGTTTTGCGATCAGCTACCATACGGATGTTGTCGCGCACGACATCCCGAAATTATCAGAAAGTGATAGGAAGCGCATCAAACAAGCGATCGAAACCAAGCTTACTGAAAATCCCGAGATATTCGGTAAGCCACTGCGGAGGTCACTCAAAGGATATAGAAAGTTACGAGTAGGAGATTATCGAGTGATTTTTAGAATCGAGGGTACTTCGGTAAAGATTTTTGTTATTCAACATCGGTCGATTATATACAAAAAAACCGATCAGCGTCTTTCTACATAACTACTCACTTGATACAAAAAATCTCCTAACAGCAGGAGGTTTTTTGTTAGCTCCACATGGTGGAGAATGTTAGAACTCTTTCCGAGATGCGGCAGGTTGTCCCAACGTATCCGCCTCCGCCCTCGCTTACGCTCGGGCTTCGGTGGATTATTTTTTGATTCCAGCCAAAAACAAAAAAACCGCCGGGACTAGTATTCACATATCTGCATCCAAGAAAATTTTTCCTAGATGTTACCGAGCCAAGGCCAGGTAAAACTAAGGAAAAATCCCCATGCTTGTCGTGGATGCAGGTATATAAACGCTAATATTAGCGGTTTTCTATGTACCCTGAGGCACTATACCATCAGGCAACGGTGAATAATATCACGGCATACCCGGGCTGTCAAGTCCACAAAAGATTCACCATTTGTTCACATATTATGAACCCGACCTCGCCCTCACGGGCGAGGTACCCGCCTGCCAGCGCCTCACGGCACAGCCGTTGGCGGGCAGGTCGGGGCGGGTTCTTTACGAGAGGAGCCCGCTCCGCTGGTTTATTTTCAATGCCCGTATCCCCGCAGCCTAGTAGGCTACGGAGTATTCGGGCGTGCGTAATAAACAGGCATATAGTATTTCATTCCTGTTCCAGCTTGCGATGAACGGTACATTGTACTACAATAACGATACTTTTCAAACGTATCTTAATAACTTATTAAGAACTAACCAGTATAGAGGCTATGGGAACACCGACAAAGAAACGGACGTCAGGCCAGCGGAAGCGGCGAGCGGCGCATTTCGCACTTGCGAACCAGAACACCGTGCGTTGCCCCAAATGCAAGCACGTGACGCTCCCCCATCGCGCGTGCAGCTTTTGCGGCTACTACCGCGGACGGCAAGTCCTGAAAATGGATCGGGCGATCAGGCGAACCGAAAAGATCCAATCGTAATCCATGGCCAATCGACATCTCGCGCGTACCTTGACACTGCAAGCACTCTTCGAGTGGGACTTCTATGACGGCAAAAAAGATGTCGACGCCATATTGGACTATAGTATCGCGGAGTTTGCCCCTGATTTCGACGACGAGGGTTACTCGCGCAATCTGATCCACGCCATCATCAAAAATCGCGTGAAGATAGATGAACTCATCATTGCCTTCGCGCCGGAATGGCCCCTGGAACAGATCACGACCGTTGACCGCAATGTCTTGCGCATTGGGGTTTTTGAATTGAAATTTTCTGATGAGATACCCCCGAAAGTCGCCATCAATGAGGCCATTGAGATCGCGAAAACCTTCGGCGGGCCCTCAAGCGGCAAATTCATCAACGGAGTTCTGGGAAGCATTTACAAAGAAATGATCCGACTAGGGGAAAAACAGTCTCCGGAAAGCCAAGGCATCAAGGAGATCTCCGCCGGCGGACTTGTCTACCGCCGCGACCGAGGCGTCAGATATTTCGCGCTGATCCTCGATGCATACAACAAATGGACCTTCCCCAAAGGACACGTTGACTCGGTCGAATCGCTGGAAAAAACCGCCGCACGCGAGATCTCTGAGGAAATAGGCATCACCAACCTAAAGCTCATCGCTCCCCTGGGAGACGCCGAGCTCAAAGTACACCGGTCAGGAGAAGCTAGTTTCCGCAAGCTGGTCCATTATTATCTGTTCGCGACCGATGAGAGCGCACTGCGTGTGCCGCAGGTCGCCGAGCTCAAAGACGCGAAGTGGTTCACAACCGATGAAGCGAAAGAGCATATGACCTACAGTCAAAATAAAGAAATGTTCGCTAAAGCACTTACGCTTATTGACGAGTATGAATCCCGTTAGAACTTCCGCATGACATTTGTTTGCGACAAAAATTGTTATACTTTAATTCACGAAAAAGGGATGAATCCCGTTACAAATCCCATTCAGCATTTCACACACCTATATACCTAGTTTTCTATGAAAACATTGTGCACAAAATTAACAAGTAATCTGGGATTTGTAACGGGATGAACAAGCTGGAAAAATTGGAGCAGAGGCTTAACGTATCATTTCGCGACAAGGACGTTCTGAAGAGCGCTCTGGTGCACCGATCGTACCTCAACGAACATAAGAGCTTTCCCTTGGATCACAATGAACGGCTCGAATTCTTGGGGGATGCCGTTCTGGAATTGATCGTGACCGAATACCTCTATAGCAACTACCCGGACCCCGAGGGCGAGCTTACCAACTGGCGCTCGAGCCTGGTCAATTTCAAAATGCTGTCCGCGCGCGCCGAAGCACTGGACCTCTACCCGCTCATGTATATGAGCAGGGGCGAAGCCCGCGATCAAAGCCCCAAAGCGCGGATGTACATCCTCGCGAATGCATATGAAGCGGTCATCGGGGCTTTATTTGTGGACCAAGGTCTCGAGGCGGCGAAACAGTTCATACTCAAAGACCTCATCCCTCATTTCGGGGAAATTCTCGAGAAGAAACTCTATCTCGATTCCAAAAGCAAATTCCAGGAACGGTCACAGGAGCAGCTCAATATCACACCCCGATACAAGATCCTGAAGGAGATCGGGCCCGATCATAGCAAACACTTTACCGTCGGCGTCTACCTGGACAAGGAGCTTATCGCCGAAGGCACCGGCATGAGCAAACAGGAGGCCGAAACGGATGCGGCGACCAACGCCCTCCGTGAAAAACAATGGGACTAACCGCGACAAATGTATCTCGAAAAGATCGACATCCAGGGATTCAAATCGTTCGCGCAGCCGACAACACTGGTATTCAATAGGGAATTGACCGCAATCGTAGGCCCCAACGGTTCAGGCAAATCAAATATCGCCGACGCGATCCGCTGGGTCCTGGGCGAGCAAAGTCTGAAGTTGTTACGCGGAAAAAAAAGCGACGACGTCATTTTTTCCGGAAGCGACACCAAGGGACGCCTGGGTTTTGCCAAAGTAACGATCTACCTCAACAATCAGAATCGAGAGGCCGGCATCGATTATGACCAGGTCGTGATCGAGCGAAATGTAAACCGCAGCGGAGAAAGCGAATATCTCGTCAACGGTTCCAAAGTGCGGCTCACCGACGTGCAGATCCTCCTTGCGAAAGCGCACGTGGGCCAAAAAAGCTACAGCGTCATCGGCCAGGGCATGATCGATTCGCTTCTCGCGTTCACGGCGCAGGAACGAAAGGATTTTTTTGACGAGGCAACGGGCGTCAGGCATTTTCAGCTCAAAAAAAACCAGGCCGTTCACAAGCTGGAGCAAACCGAGGAAAATCTCGTGCAGGCAGAGCTGGTGCTTACGGAGATCGAGCCCCGGCTCCGCACCCTCTCGCGGCAAGTGAGGCGTCTGGAACGCAAAGAAGACCTGGAACGGCAGCTGAAAGAACTGCAGACCTCGTACTACAGTACGCTTATGGGTTCGCTCACCGCAGACCTTGAGAAAACTTCGGCACACGTGGAACATGCCCAGACCGCGCTGAACGCGCTGCAAACCGAGCAACAATCGATACAGAAACAGCTGGATGCCCTTGACCGTGAACAGAGCAGAAGCGACTCGTATGATCTTTTGCAGAAAAAACTCTTCAATCTCCAGCAGGAATACAACGCGCTGACCAAAAAAAAGATCGTTCTGGAATCGCGGCAGGATCTGGACCTCATCAAAACAGGCAACCAGGAACAGGTCATTCTGAAACAGCGGCTCGAGTATATCCTGCACACCGTCCGAACGCTCGAAACCGAGAGATCCGAATTGAACAAAAAAAACGCAGCAGCAGAAAATGTCCTTGCGGAAGCCAAGCGGCATAGAGCAGACCAACAACATAAACTGAAAGAGCTTGAACGCCAGCTCCTGCACGAGCAGGCGGCAACGGATTGGGATGCGGTCGCATCGCTGGCCGAGACCCTGCACGCCGAACACGAACAGCTCCGCGTACGTATAGAGAAACTAGAATCGCCTGAGCACGTGAGCGGGTTCAAGCAGCAATTCGCGCAATTCGCCGAGAAGCTCGCGGGTTTTCTTTCTCGCCTCAAAGTGCGCCCCTCAAACCAGCGCGAGGCGCGATGGACGCAGTTCACCGCGATGAACAGCGCGCTTGAAAAACTGGTGACCGAGCTGCACGCGGAAGAAACGGCGCATGAACTCCGCAAGCAGGAACTGGTACTCGTCAACAGGCAGCTTTCGGACAAAGCGCGTGAAGAAAAAGAGCTGCAGCGCGAGCTGTCTTCCGACACAAGCATACGGCAGGAAGCTCTGTCCAAGGATCTCGCGGACCTATCAGGCCAGCTCGCAGAAAAAGAGCATGCCATGTCCCGGCTGCGCAGCGAGATCGATTCTTTCAACAAGCTGGAGGAGGATAAACGGAACACCCTGGTCGCCTCGCAAAAAAAATTGCGCACGCTGCAATACGATTTCACATTGAAAAACAACGAACTGACGACTCTCAAGGTCGAAATGGCGAAATTCGAGACCCGCAAGGAGGAGTTGGACCGAGAAATGACGCAGGAAGCGCCGGGTCTGGTCCTCGGGAAAGCGGACCACGCAAATACCGAGCAGGCGCGCGAGCAGATCGCGACGCTCAAAAAACAGCTGAACATCATCGGGGGCATTGATACTGAAACCATGAAAGAATATCAGGAGGTGCACGAGAAACACACCTTCCTGAAGCAGCAGACGACCGATCTGCGCTCCGCTCAAAAATCGCTGATCGAACTCATCAAAGATCTGGACGAGCATATCGGCAAGCAATTCCAGCACGCGTTCAAGGGCATCAACAGCCACTTCACCAAATATTTCAAAAAACTCTTCAACGGCGGCACCGCAAAGCTCATGCTGACCATGCTCGAGGACGAGCCGGAAGAGACCGAACCGGAAGAAGTAGCAGAAACCGAACCGGCCGACACCGCAAAGACCGCACCGCATCACATCAAAACCAAACGCTTCGACTATATGATCGAGATACAGGCAACGCCGCCCGGCAAAAAACTTGCCAGCATCGCGATGCTTTCCGGCGGTGAGAAAGCGCTGACTGCCATCGCGCTTATCTGTTCCATCATTGCCAACAACCCGCCGCCTTTTGTGGTATTGGATGAAGTGGATGCGGCCCTCGACGAAGCGAACTCGATACGATTCGCGGAGATCATCGGTGAGCTGGTGGATCGCAGCCAGTTCATCACCATTACTCATAACCGCGCGACCATGCATCAGGCTCAGATCCTGTATGGCATTACCATGGGCGACGACGGCATTTCACGCCTGCTGTCGGTCAATTTCGAACAAGCCGACAAGCTGAGCGCATGATTGGAAAGACCGGGAATGCTGTGCTATAGTAAACTCATGACACGGAGGACCACCTACGCCACAATGCTTTCGCTGTTCATCATGTTCGGCATAGCCGCCACGAGCTCCGCCCAGAATGAACGCGCGCGCACTGCGGCCGATCCTGATCAACAGACCTTCGCTTCCGTCATCGGCCAGCGCATGGCCGCGTACTTACAAAATATTCGTTCGTCATTGGAACGAAGCGCCGGACTGCCGGACACCGAGAAAAAAAATTACGTCGGACGCGTCGCGAAAGATATTTCTTCCCTCCAGGGCCAGACCGCAGCGATCGGCAGAGCAGAAGACCAGGCACTCTTGAAGCAGCGTATGCAAGAATTGCGCGATAGCTGGACGAAACTCGAACGCAGCGTGAAATTCTATGTCTCCGTGATCCTCAGTAATAATGTTCGTTTTGCCATTGAACGTTTGGAAGGGATCGAGGAAAAAACGAATGTTCTCGTCAGCCGCTTGCCGGATGACCATCAAAACCGAGAGGCCATCCTCGAATTGCAGCAGGAATTCAGCGATCATCTTACCGCTGCCCGGGACGCGTATCGTGCCGCTCAGGATCTTTTTGGAAAACTTGAATCGGCCGAAAACGCTTCTGTGCAATCCATCTTCAAAGACGGCCAGGACAAACTGAAAGAAGCGCATACCAGTCTGCGCCAGGCTCGCCAATCGTTCCGGTCACTGCTGCAAAATCTAAAACAATCATTACCATACACGGCTACCCCTTCAAGTACTGCCCCTTCCCAACCATAGCCATGGCAACGAACTACTACAAAAAAACATTCATCGCGCTCGGCGGCTTGGGCCTTCTGGCGCTTGCCGTGATATTCGCTTTCTACGATGTTATCAATCCGGCCGGACCGTTAAATACCGTCGCTCGTCGAACGACATCAGCCACCACTCCGGCCTCGGCAAGTAATGATCAGATCTTCCAGGAACTCGACGCCGATCTTGCCGATCTGGAAACGCAATACAACTTCAACCAAGATCCGGACGCTGACGCAATTGCGGCCCCTAATTTCGGCGATGAGCTGAATGTCCTGTCGCAATAATAGTACACGGTGAGGGGCCTGTGCCCCGAAGCCTTGGCGAAGTGGCATTGACCCCGTTAAAAGTCCCGTATGACAACTGCTTGCACAGGATACCGTGTCTCATCATGAGAAACAGTCTCCTATATGTAAATTTTGGATGGGACTTCTAACGGGGTTGACATTTTCCGGGGTTCTGGTATACTGCTCCGTTACATAAAAATACAAGGAAAAACGATAGATTCCAACATAGCGTGGAATTTTTTATTTTTTGTCGATGACGCCCCACAGTAAACAACACGGACAAATCGAAACAAAAAATAAACCCCGCATTTGCGGGGTCAACTGCCGCGAATCCCACTGTACGGGATGCGGCAGATGATTTGAGTAAATTTATGCTTACCTTAGAACAATTCGAACACAATCCTACCCGCCTCAGTTTCACGGCAATTATTGCCGTAGCGGTGCTTTTGTGGCTGTTCCCGCAGGCTACTTTGGGAGACGTCTACTCTAATCCTGATGCGCTGATTTTTGACGCGAGCGCTCCGCATACCGCGAGTATCCTTTCAATTGCGCGCAAATCAGACACGGCGTACGAGCCGAGCAAAGCAACGACCAGCATTATGGTAACGTCCTACAATAGTGAGCCTGGTCAGACCGATGCAACGCCGTTCATCACGGCGTTCGGCACGCAGGTTCGGGACGGCATCGTTGCCACGAACTATCTGCCCAAAGGGACCAAGGTGCGGTTTCCGGACCTCTATGGCGATAAGGTGTTCGTCGTTGAGGACCGCATGAACATCCGCTATTACAAGCGTATGGATATCTGGTCTGCTGACAAGGAATTCTCGCGCAACTTCGGCGCACGGTATTTGAGGATGGAAATTCTATAAAACAAGAAGGACCCCGAAAGGGGTCTTTTTTTGTTTCTAACAAACTGGAGTCACAGGCGGGAATTCTCTTCCCCCGCTAGTATCTGCCCCTCGACTCACTCCGTTCGCTCAGGGCATCCGCCTTTGGCGGATGGAGGCACGAGGGGGAATCCCACTTCGCTCCTCGCAAACTCGGAGCTACGAGGGACAGGTCGAACCCGCGAATAAGGGTTTTGTCCCGATTCCGACATCTGGAGGCACGAGGGGGAATCGAACCCCCGAATAAGGGTTTTGCAGACCCTTGCCTTACCACTTGGCTATCGTGCCGTATGCCTCCAGATGTCGAATCCGGGATCCCGCCTTCCTTATATCCAATATTAATTTGTGCGGCGGGACACACCCTTGCCTTACCACCCACCGCGTAGCGGGGTCCCGCTTCGCGGGATTGGCCACCGTGCCCCGTTATACGCCCACGTGTAACGGGGCGTGCCGGAAAAACTCGCGTATACGGTAACAGAACGGAAGTAAAAAAACAAGAAAAATTGAAGGGCCCGTCCGCCGCGACGCGTGTCGTGAACAAGACGGGCCAAAATCATCAGAGGTATCCGTAAAAACATCACTCCGTTCCGGCAAGAGCCAGCATTGCAATATCCTGCAGGAACTCTACGCCGGTTCCGGGGAATGCATCCCTTCTTGATGCATACTCACTCACCGGGAAGGTGAATGGCACTCCTCCAAGAACCGGATCATTCCAGTAGTAGACGTCCTTTCCCCAGGATATGCATCGAAATCGCCGTGGCCGGATTTCCGAGCCATCCCAGCCATGCATCGGCACTTCTAGCATCGGTTTCTTGCACGTGAGGCACAGGACCTCTTCGATCTGCTGATTCGCTGCCGAGTTGTTCGTCACGAAACACCTCCTGCGTGCATGTGCACAGGTTCTGCTGTCGCATGCTCGAGAAATGAATCTACCCTCCAGGGATCGAAATCGGCAAGTCCGCCGTTCTCATCCACCAGCAGATCGTGGTTGAACACGACCAGATGTCCCAACTGATGGCACCACCGGAGAAACAGGTCCCAATCCCTGTCGATTCTCTTGGAGCAGAGACACGTCATGAAAACGATGACTGGTTGATCGGTCGGAATTGACTCGATGCGACAATCCCAATCCTGAAATACGAGGTCAATCCCCCTTTCGGAAAGCTCGTTAAAAAGCTTGGGCATCGCGAATGGCGGCGGGTCGACCGGCGTGCGGTACGAAGACTCGGGTACCAGCATGACAAGGCGCATGGAGCATCCCCCCAATGTTCAGGAACGAAAATGGAAAAACAATTCAGCCTACCGAATTGCCCACGCGCCGTCAAGGTGCTAGTATGGCAATATGCCAAGTAATAAAAAATTTGCCATCATAGACACCTTCGCGCTCCTGCACCGTGCTTGGCACGCGATACCGAATCTGACCACCAAGGACGGCACCATGGTCAATGCCGTGTACGGCTTCACGGCCATCTTGCTAAAACTTCTCAAGGACCTTAAGCCGGACTACATCGTTGCGGCATTCGACCTGCCGCACGAGACCTTCCGCAAGAAAGAATACAAGGAATACAAAGCCCAGCGTGAAGCGCCGGAAAAGGATTTCGTCGACCAGATAGCGCTGACCGAAAATATCTTGCGCGCGCTGGAAGTTCCCATACTCGCAAAACCCGGCTACGAAGCCGACGATATCATCGGTTCGCTCGCGACACAGCTGCACGCGGAGCAGAAGGACATGGATATCCTCATCGTCTCGGGCGACCTTGATACCCTGCAGCTTGTGAACGGCCGGACCAAAATTTATACATTACGAAAAGGAATTAATGATACGATCTACTATGATGAGGGTGCGGTGCGTGACCGCTATGGCCTGAAACCGAAACAGATCATCGACATGAAGGGCCTTGCCGGCGACCCATCGGACAACATCCCGGGCGTCAAAGGCATCGGCATCAAAGGAGCCTGCGACCTGCTCAAAGAATTCGGGTCGATCGAGAATATCTACGAACATCTTGATTCGCCGAAGATAAAACCGAGGACACGGGAACTCTTGCGCGAGCAAAAGAAGGAAGCGGAACTCTCGAAACATCTCGCTACCATCGTGACTGACTTAAAGATACAGCTGGACATCGACAAAGCCCGCGCCGATAGGTACGACCTTAACAAGGCGATGAAGATATTCCAGGAACTGGAATTCAGGTCGCTTTTGGCAAAGCTTCCGACGAGCAACGGCACCGAGGAGCGCCCTGCTGTTTCTAAAAAAACACAGCAAAAATACGAGGTCATAAGTACCGAATCCGGCATTCGCGATCTTGCTGGTATACTTTCAAAAGCAAAAGAATTCGCATTGGATACCGAGACCGAAGGGCTCGATTTCCTCCATGACAAGATACTCGGCGCAAGCTTCGCGATTGCCACAGGCAAAGCATGGTTCGTACACCTGCGGACCGATGCGCAGCGCGTGGCCTTCGGAAAATACATCGGCCCGATACTCGAGAATGAGCGTATCGGCAAGATAGGACATAATATAAAATTCGATTACGAGGTACTGCAACATCTGGGCGTCAAAGTCCAAGGCTTGTCGTTCGACACGCTGGTCGCAGCATACCTTCTGCAACCGAACCGCGGCCTCAAGATAGAAGAGCTTGCGTTCAGTTATCTGGGCGTCAGGATGCAGACCCTGCACGAGCTTGCCGCGGACCAATTGGAAGGGAAGAAAAAGTCCGCGCGCTCGCGTAGCGAGACGTCGCGGAAAAAAGACATAGACGTCACCGCAATAGACCCGGACAAGCTCGCACAATACGGAGCCGCCGATGCCGACATGGCATACCGACTCTATGTGAAACTCGCAAAGCAGCTTCGCGCCGAGAAACTGGATACGCTGCTGCGCGATATCGAGATGCCGCTCATCCCGGTGCTGGCGCGAATGGAAACCACGGGCATTCTCATCGACGCGGAATATCTCAGAAAAAAGGAAAAGGAGCTGAAAAAAGATATTGTAGTACTTGAGAAAAAAATATATAAGCTCGCCGGAACGGAATTCAATATCGCTTCACCTCTGCAGCTGAAGCAGATCCTGTTCGAAAAACTCGATCTTGCGACTAAAGGCATCAAGCGAAAAAAAACGGGACTTTCCACGGCCGCCGATGAGCTGGAAAAATTAAAGGATCTGCATCCCATTATTCCGCGCATCCTCGACTATCGTGAAATAACAAAGCTCGTCAACACCTACGTGTCGACGTTGCCCGACATGGCTGACCGCACCGACAAGCGGATCCATACCAACTACAACCAAACGATTGCAGCGACCGGCAGGTTATCCTCCACCGATCCCAATCTGCAGAATATTCCCATTCGAACCGAGCTTGGCCGCACGATCCGCCAGGCCTTCATCGCGGCCCGCGGCTACCGGCTCGTTTCCGCGGATTATTCGCAGATCGAACTGCGGCTCGCGGCAGTCATATCCAAAGATCCGAAAATGCTCGCAAGCTTCAAAAAAGGCGAAGACATCCACCGGCGCACCGCCGCGGAGATCAACCGCGTTGCACTCGACGAGGTGACGCCGGACCAGCGCCGCAACGCCAAGGAAGTGAACTTCGGCGTCATCTACGGCCTTGGCTCGACCGGCCTTGCCCAGCGGACCGGCATGTCGCGCCTTGAAGCCAAGGAATTCATCGCAAAATATTTCGAGCTGTACAAGAAGGTCAAGGAATACATAGACACAACGAAATCGTTCGCGCACGAGCACGGCTACGTGGTAACGCTTTTCGGCCGCAAACGCAAACTGCCCGAGATCTACTCGTCCGCACCCATGCTGGTGGCGCAGGCCGAGCGCATGGCCGTCAATATGCCGCTGCAGGGAACGGCGGCCGACCTCATGAAACTTGCTATGATACGGTCGTATGATGAGATACAAAAAGCACATCCGGAAACGCGGATGTTACTGCAAGTCCATGACGAACTGGTGTTCGAAGTACCAGCTGATGAGGTCGAGAAAACCGCCCGCCTCATAAAAAAGACGATGGAGAGCGTCGCGCGCTACGATATCCCGCTGGCCGTGGAGATTAAGACAGGCCAGAATTGGGCGGACATGGACAAGGTAGAATTATGAAGTATGAATAATGACTCAAGACAAAGGAACGAGGAACCAGGAATGAGAAACGAGAGGGTCTACTCTTGTGCCTCATTCCGCATTCCTCATTCCTCATTCCTACTTCCATGATCTACTTCTACTACGGCGAGGATTCGTACCGCGCGAAGCAAACAGTGGGCAAGCTGCGCCGCAAGTTCGTGGAATTGTACGACAAAGCCGGGCACAATCTGGAAACGATAACCGAGGACGAGTTCACGCTCGAAAAATTCTTCACCTCCGCGAAATCTTCCGGCTTTCTCGCTCCGAAAAAATGCATCCTGATCAAGAACATCTTCTCGGTAAAAAAATTCGCCGACATCCAGGATCCGCTCATCGACTATCTCAAAACGCTCAAGAACGACAGGGACGAGAACTATCTCATCTTCTGGCAGGAAGGAATGCCGAAGCAGAACACCAAACTTTTCAAATTCCTCTTCAAACTCACGGACCCGATGAAGTGCTGCAAGAATTTCGAGAAGCTGGGCGAACCGCAGTTCATCGCCTGGATGCAGAAGGAGGCGGAAACGTCCGGTAAAAAACTGACGAAAGACGCGGCAGAACTGCTACTCGGTATGATCGGCGACAACAGCTGGAACATGCACCATGAGCTGCAGAAGCTTTGCCACTTCACCGCGCATGATGCCATCAGCACGCAGGATGTGGAAGAGCTCATCAAAGCCACACAGGGCGAGACCATCTTCACCCTGCTCGATGCCGTGAGCGCGAAACAAGTACCGAAAGCGCTCGAACTTCTGGAGGACTACCTGCAGCGCGAGACGGATCGGCAATTCCTCTTCAGCATGCTGGTCAGGCAATTCCGCCTGCTCGTCTATGCCAAGGAAGCAAGCGCCGAAAGCTCCAATTCCTATGCCATTGCCCAGCGCCTGAAGCTCCACCCTTTCGTCGCCAAAAAAATGCTCGCGCATTCTCACAATTTTACGCACAAGGAGTTGGAACATGCCTACGGCGGACTCGTGGCGCTTGACCGCATACTCAAAAGCGAACCCGATAAACTCGAGACCGCTTTGACGCTGTTCGTGTCGAGATTGTGACTGTCGTCATTGCGAGTCCCGATGTACTCGTCAGGGCGTGGCAATCTCTATGCATTAAACAACCATTGATAATCTCAGTTCTTTGATATCCGATATGAGACTTCAGGAAATGGGATTTTTTCAGAAAAAGAAGAACCCCCGCTACACGTGAACCAGCGAAGGTTCTTTGTGAAAGCGGAGGTCGCCCTCCATTTCCTACTCCTGCCTGACCGAACGTGGCGCGAGCAAATACAGGACCGTTGCAACCATCAGGCCGACAAGAAACAACATGAACGCGGCGGCGTTGGCCACGACTGGGTGTAGTCGATTCTCCTTGGCGCGGAGCACAGTGATCGCTGGCCGGATCGTAAACCGAAGCAGTACCTTCTTGAGCCGCGGCATCCGGACAACTTGCCGCGCGGCCACAGTGCGAATGCGATCATAGAGATGAATCAGCGCGCGACCCACTCCGAAAGACGACAGCGCCCCATCGCGGTAGCCGCGTAGCAAATCCAGCTCGACTTCGGAGTGCGAGCCGAGAGCTACGGTCGCAACAGTGCAACGATACTCTTTCCTGACCTGCGCCCCGCAACAGCAGACCAAGAAGTGGCCAGCACCGCCGCACGCGCGACAGAACAGAACTCGCAGAAATCGGTCGCGACACTGTTGACACAAAATCTCGTGCCAGTGAATATGGCTTTGGTTGCACGTACACCTACTCGGAGCATTGTCAGCAAGGTCAGCGGTCTGCACTTGTGCCATGAGACTCCTCCTCAAATGAACAGTTATCCTTTCCAGGTACCATACCGAGCAAGGACACCCTTCTAATCAATCGTTACTTTAGCTGATACAATTTATTAAGGCAAGGTCAAAAATCCCCTTCCCCTTGGTCCAAGTTGCTTGTCCGCTTAGCTGGTAAAAAAGAACCCCGGCTCGGGGGTTCTTTTGATAGTACTTGTGACGACCGGTGTCATTGCGAGGAGCAGCAGCGACGAAGCAATCTGACCTGAAAGGTCATCCCGAGCGAACAGAGTGAGCCGAGGGATCCCATTGTATTGCAGACCAACCAGGAGATCCCTCCACTACGGTCGGGATGACGCTAGCGCGTCAGATTGCCGCGCCCTTCGGGCTCGCAATGACACTTGCTTAATTCGCGATCGCGCGGATCTTCTTCGCGAGGTTGGACTTGTAACGGGCGGCCGTGTTCCGGGAAAGGAATCTGCCTGTTTTTGACGCTTTGTCCACGACCTTCTGCAGTTCGAGGTAGAGCTTGTGGGCCGCTTCCTTCTGCTTGGCCGCGACGGCCTTTTCGGCTTTCTTGCGGATATCGTGGATCTTCTTGCGAAGTATCGTATTGCGCGCGTACGCCTTGAGCGATTTGCGCCGCGCCTTCATTGCTGATTTTGTGTGAGCCATGTGAGAAGTTATAAGTTCCGCCCAAAGGGCGGTCGCCCTGTGGGCGAAAAAGTTTAAAGTTATGAGAACTAAAATACACTAACATGCGGCTTGGAAAAAATCAACTCTCTGGACTTGACAAAACACGGGGGTTTCCTTAGGTTAAAGGGCCAATTGCTTGTACATTAATAGTGAGCGACAGACTTTGAGGCTGTGTTAATATGTAAAATGAGCCTCTGAGCCTGTCGCTCAAGAGCTGGTAATAATGCCAGCCACCACGCTGCAGTATCGTGGCTCAATGACAGGAGGAGGAATATATGCAACGCCAAGTCATCACCTGGTTTCTCTACTGCCTGCATCTCGAGGAGGGCGAGTACGGCATATCGCCGCAGCTCAACCCCGAACAAAGACTTGCGCACCGATGGTACGCTCCGCTTCCAGTTCTCAAGGCTGCATCCGTCGGTCTAAATCTCACAACATTCATCATGCGCATCTCCCGCTCGTCAGGCGAACTGCGAGCCGGGCTGTGTGAGACTGTCACCGGCCGTGAGCTCTGCCTCAATGAGTTACAGCCCGAGATCCAATCCGCATTAGTGCATACAC